>CAKSJU010000040.1 GCA_934463455.1 uncultured Clostridia bacterium
GGAACGGTGCCGACAGGAAAAATCCTTGTGGACGGTCTCGGTGTCGGAGATGTCGGAAATATAGTTTTAAGAGACAGAAAACATCTTGCGCAGGACGGCTTGATAATTGTTGTGGCTACGCTTTCGACAGATACAGGCAAGCTTGTTGCGGGACCGGATATAATATCCCGCGGTTTTGTGTATGTTCGTGAAGCGGAGGATTTGATAGTACATGTCCGCGATGTGGCAAGAGAATGCCTGGAAAAATGTACGCAGAATAATGTCACCGATTGGGCGACTATGAAAAGCGGGTTAAAAAACAATATTTCAAGATATATTTATGAAAAAACAAACAGAAATCCTATGATTTTACCTGTTATTATGGAAGTATAATATTTTTGGGGGCGATTGCATGCTGGCACAAATCAATTCGTGCGGACTGTTGGGAATAGACGGTTTCCCGGTACGTGTAGAGGCTGATGTCGGCAGCGGTCTGCCCGCTTTTAATATTGTCGGCTTGCCGGACACTGCGGTGCGCGAAGCAAAAGAAAGAGTGTGTACGGCGGTGAAGAATACGGGCGGGATTGTGCCGGCAAAGAAAATTATAATAAATCTTGCGCCGGCAAGTCAGAAAAAAGAAGGCTCGCATTATGACCTTGCGATGGCAACGGCAATATTGGCGGCAACCGAACAGATAGAAATAAAAAATTATGAGAATATGGCTTTTCTGGGCGAGCTGTCGCTGGACGGAACGGTCCAAAGCGTGGACGGCATGCTGCCTATGGTTATTTCGGGATATAAAGCCGGAATAAAAATATTTTTTGTTCCGAAAGAGAATGCTGACGAGGCGGCTGTTGTCACAAATGCGGCAATATATCCGGTAGAACATTTGTCGGAAATAATAAAACATTTCAGAAAAGAAAAGCCGATTGAAAGACATACCGTAAATTTGAATGAGCTTATAAATGACAATAATGCGGATTTGCTTGATTTTGCGGAGGTGAAAGGACAGGAGAATGCAAAACGCGCTCTTGAAATAGCAGCAGCCGGAAATCATAATGTGCTTATGATAGGAGCACCGGGAACGGGAAAGACAATGCTGGCGCAGAGGATAAGCACAATTTTGCCCGACTTGACTTTTGAAGAAGCTTTGGAAGTGACAAAGATACATTCAATAGCGGGGCAGCTGCCGAAAAATGTACCGCTTATGACAAGGAGACCTTTTCGGCATCCTCATCATACTATTTCCGCCGCCGCGCTTTCGGGCGGCGGGTCAAATCCTAAGCCGGGCGAGCTTTCGCTTGCGCATAACGGAGTTTTGTTTTTGGATGAGTTTCCGGAATTTCAGCGTAATGTTCTTGAGGTTATGCGCCAGCCGCTCGAAGACGGCTGCGTTACCATTTCAAGAGTGAATGCAACTCTTACATACCCCTGTAATCTGATGCTGGTCGCTTCAATGAATCCCTGTAAATGCGGATACTACGGCAGTGCAAAAAAAGCCTGTACCTGCACACCGCATCAATTAAACCAATACAGAAGCAAAATATCCGGTCCGCTGCTTGACAGAATAGATATTCAGGTGGCGGTTTCGGAGGTTGAATACAATAAGCTTAATTCCGCTCAAAAGGCGGAAAGCAGCAAGGTAATCAAGGAACGGGTAAACAGGGCGAGAAGCATTCAGCTTGAAAGATATAAAAATTATGGAATTTATTCAAATTCTCAGCTTACGGCGGGTATGCTGGAGGAATTTTGCAGACTCGGAAAAGCGGAAAGCAATGTTTTAAAAATGGCATTCGACCGACTTGGATTGAGTGCGCGTGCATATTCGAGAATTTTAAAGGTGGCACGGACAATCGCCGACCTTGAGGGAGAAAACGATATATCGGCGGCGCATCTTGCCGAGGCAACACAGTACAGAAGCTTGGACAGAAATTATTTTGAACAACTCTGATTGAGGAGCAGAAAAATGAAAAAGAAGGTATTGATAGTTGAAGATGAAGCTCTTATGGCAGATGTTGTAAGAGACTATTTCAGGAGCGGCGGATATGAGACCACCGAGACAAGAAACGGACTTGAAGCGATTGATATTTTTGATTCGGACAGTTTTGATTTGGTGATTCTCGATGTAATGCTTCCCGAAATTGATGGTTTTTCGCTGTGCAGGTATATTAGAAAGAAAAGCGATGTCCCGGTGATTATGATTACCGCCCGCAGCGATGAAGAGGATAAGCTCACCGGATACGAAATGGGTGCGGATGATTATATTACAAAGCCGTTCAGCCCAAAGGTGCTTATTGCGAAGGCAAATGCACTGCTGCGCCGCAGCGGAGGGCATGTCTGTGAGGATAAAATCGTCAGTGCTGCGGGGATTGTTATAAATGATACTTCGCATACCGTCACGGTGGACGGAGAATATGTGGAACTGACCCCGAAAGAGTATGAGCTGCTTTTGAATTTTATGCAAAATATCGGAATTGTATTTTCGCGCGATACTCTGCTTTCAAAAATTTGGGGGTATGACTACTTCGGGGATTTGCGGACGGTGGACACTCATATAAAAAAACTGCGCGCAAAACTCGGCGAAAAAGCGGGGCATATAAAAACACTGATAAAAGCCGGGTACAAATTCGAAGAATAACGGTTGTAAAAATATACAAAAGAATTAAATGAATAAAAGAAAAGTTTGTAAAGTATTTTTTAGATTATTTTCCTTAAAAAGCTTGAAATTATGGGCAACATCGTGTATAATAATAATGTTGTGACACTTGACAAACGATGAAGCGGGAGGTTGCGAACGTTAAGAGTTCGGTTTTTCCGTGGAGAATGTCCGATTCATGAAACCGGGCGACAGGTCACGCTGCATAATTGTTATATCGCAGAATTGCATATTCGGCATGGGCAGAAATCCGTCGGATTTCAAAGCGGTGCACCGCCGAGGTATGTAAGTTTAAAGAATAGTTTCGGTACGTTGCTCCGAAATATGTTTCTTTGTGCGGGAAAATATATAATAGCAGTGAAATTGACTACCCGGAAGCTTTAAAAGCATTCGGGTTTTATTATGAGGGTGAATGGAAACACCCGGCGGTGTGTAAAAACATCGGAGCTGTCGTGCAGGATTACACAATGAAGAAAGCGGCGTCAAAAACCCGCTTTCGTAAATTAAATTATAGGAGGGAAAAGTATGGCAGCAAACCAGAAAATCAGAATCAAATTAAAGGCTTATGACCACGCTGTTCTGGATCAGTCAGCAGAAAAAATCGTTGAGATTGCAAAGAGAACCGGCGCTAAGGTTTCCGGACCTATACCTCTGCCGACCGATAAAGAAGTTATCACAATATTGAGAGCGGTTCATAAGTATAAGGATTCTCGTGAGCAATTCGAAAGAAGAACTCATAAGAGATTGATTGATATCGTTGTTCCGGGTGAAAAAACCATGGAAGCGTTAATCAAAATAGACTTACCTGCCGGCGTTGATATAAACGTTATTCAAAAGTAAGTCGAAAATTTCCTTTAAAAGGGAAAAAGCCCGGGGCTTAAATGCAATCGGGTGGCAGTAACCGACAGCATCGGTTATGATGCAGGTAAATGTTCCTATTCCGCTTTTTGTGGGAACCAATAACTGTTTAAGAAAGGAATGAAAGACATGAAAAAAGCAATTTTAGGCACAAAGCTGGGCATGACTCAAATCTTTGCCGAAGACGGAAAAGTAATTCCGGTAACGGTAATAGCTGCAGGACCCTGTACTGTTGTGCAAAAGAAAACTGTCGATAATGACGGTTATGAAGCTGTTCAGGTCGGCTTCGGCGAAGTTAAGGAAAAGGCTTTGAACAAGCCGCAAAAAGGTCATTTCGCAAAAGCTGATACAGCTAACAAAAAGTATTTGAAAGAGTTCAGACTTGACGATTGTTCGGCTCTTAATGTCGGAGATGAAATCAAGGCAGACACTTTTGAAGCGGGAGAAAAAATCGATGTAACCGGTATCAGCAAAGGTAAAGGCTTTGCAGGTCCTATGAAGAGATGGGGCTTACACAGAGGTCCTATGGCTCACGGTTCGGGCTATCACAGAGGCTCAGGTTCTATGGGAGCTTGCTCAAACCCCGGAAGAGTTATGAAGGGTAAGAAGCTTCCCGGACACATGGGTGTTGTAAAAGTAACCGTTCAGAATTTGGAGATTGTTAAGGTTGACGCTGAAAATAATCTTATTCTTTTGAAGGGTGCGGTACCCGGAGTAAAGGGCGGACTCGTTACAATAAGAAACAGCGTAAAAGCTTAATCGGTTTTATAGGAAAGGAGGAATAAGCTATGCCTACAGTAGCTGTATATAACATGGAAGGCGCAAAGGTCGGCTCGATGGAAGTGAGCGATTCGATATTTGCAGCTGAAGTGAATAAAGCGGTTTTGCACCAGGTAGTTGTTAATTATCTTGCAAACCAAAGACAGGGCACACAAAGCACAAAGACACGTACCGAAGTACGCGGCGGCGGAATTAAGCCCTGGCGTCAGAAGGGAACAGGCCGTGCGAGACAGGGAAGTATCCGCGCTCCGCAATGGACAGGCGGTGGCGTTGCACTCGGACCGAAACCCCGTGATTACAGATATAGCGTAAACAAGAAAGTTAAGAAGATTGCACTTAAATCTGCACTTTCCGCTAAATATGAAGCATATGAAATTTTTGTTATCGAGGATATGAAGATGGATGAGATTAAAACAGCGACAATCGCTAAATTGCTCAAGGGTCTTGAAATCGATACAAAAGCGTTGATAGTTACTGCTGAATGTGATGAAAAAATCTACAAATCGGCAAGAAACATCAAAGGTGTTACACCGACATATGTCGGAGTTATGAACACATATGAAATTCTCAAGCATGATAAGCTTGTTATTTCCAAAGAGGCGGTTGCCAAAATTGAGGAGGTGCTTTGCTAATGACATACGCACACGATATTATCAGAAGACCAATCATCTCCGAGCGCAGCATGGAGCCTGTATTTGACAGAGAAGGAAATCAGATTAACAGATATACCTTTGAAGTTCCGACAACGGTAAACAAAATCGAAATCAAAAAAGCCGTTGAAGAAATTTTCGGTGTACAGGTTGCAGCGGTAAATACAATGCGCGTTGAAGGCAAGGTTAAGAGAATGGGCAGAAACGAAGGAAGAAGAGCGTCTTGGAAAAAGGCAATTGTTACCTTGAAGCCCGGAAGCAAAACTATTGAATTCTTCGAGATGTAATTATCAAAATAACGGCACGGGCTTGCACAATAAAAAGAGGCAGGGATGGTGCCGGGGCTTTTAAAAAAGCTTTAAAATGTTATTAAGGAGTGAAAACGATGGCTATAAGAAAATTTAAGCCTACTTCTCCTGCAAGAAGATTTATGACTGTTTCGGATTTTGCTGAAGTAACAAAATCATCTCCGGAACGTTCATTGCTCGATTCGATAAAGAAAAACGCAGGTAGAAACTCATACGGCAGAATTACTGTTCGTCACAGAGGCGGCGGTAACAGAAGAAAATACAGAATTATTGATTTTAAGAGAAATAAGGACGGTATGCCCGCAACGGTTATCGGCATCGAATACGATCCGAACAGAAGCGCAAACATCGCACTTATTCAATACGAAGACGGAACAAAAGCATATATCATTGCTCCGCTCGGACTTACAGACGGCGACGTTGTTGTATCGGGCGAAGGTGCGGATATTAAACCGGGTAATGCGTTGTTCATTCGTGACATTCCCATAGGTACATTAATTCATAACATTGAATTGTATCCGGGCAAGGGCGGACAGCTTGTTCGTTCGGCAGGTAACTCGGCACAGCTTATGGCAAAAGAGGGCGAATATGCTCAGGTACGTTTGCCGTCGGGCGAAGTTCGTATGATTCGTATGGATTGTAAGGCTACAATCGGTGTTGTAGGAAATCAGCAGCACGAAAACATTTCTATCGGTAAAGCCGGAAGAAAACGTCACATGGGTTGGAGACCTACCGTCCGCGGTGTTGTAATGAACCCGAACGATCACCCGCACGGCGGTGGTGAAGGTAAATCACCTATCGGTCGTCCCGCACCTGTTACTCCTTGGGGTAAACCGGCGCTCGGCTATAAAACCAGAAAGAAAAAGAACAGAACAGATAAGTTTATCGTTAAGAGAAGAAACGCTAAATAATATAAGCTTATCAACTATAATTTGTTATATTAACCGTATTCCGAAAGGAGGAAATACTAAATGGGTAGATCACTTAAAAAAGGACCTTTCGTTGAGGAACGTCTGATGTCGAGAATTGACGCTATGAACGCCGCAAACGAAAAAAAGGTTGTAAAGACTTGGTCGAGAGCTTCTACTATCTTCCCCGAAATGGTAGGTCATACAATTGCTGTTCATGACGGCAGAAAGCATGTCCCTGTATTCATAAGCGAGGATATGGTAGGTCACAGATTGGGCGAGTTCGCTCCGACAAGAACCTTTAAAGGTCATGCGGGAGCTAAAACTTCTAAATAATGATAGTAATTTTCATAAGACAGACAGTCGAAAGGAGGAGTTCGTAACATGGAAGCACGTGCAACTTTAAGATATGCGCGCATCTCTCCGAGAAAGGTTAAAATAGTTCTTGACTTAATAAGAAACAAGCCGGTCGGAGTTGCTATGGGTATTTTGAAAAATACACCGAAGTCTGCGAGCGAATATTTGGAAAAATTATTGGCGTCGGCTATTGCCAATGCTGCAAATAATCACAATATGGATGTGAACGAGTTATATATTTCGGAATGTTATGCAACACAAGGTCCTACATTGAAGAGAGTAAGACCGAGAGCACAGGGAAGAGCGTTCAGAATATTAAAGAGAACAAGCCATATTACTTTGGTATTAAAAGAAAAAGAATAATAAAAAAAGGAGGTATTCCTAATGGGACAAAAAGTTAATCCTCATGGCTTAAGAGTCGGAATCATTAAGGATTGGGACTCAAAGTGGATTGCAGGTAAAAGAAATTTCGGAGACCGGTTGGTTGAAGATTACAATATCAGAAAATTTGTCAAAAAGGCTTGCTATGACGCAGGAGTTGCAAAAATTGTAATTGAACGTAAGCAAAACAGAATTTTTGTTACAATTCATGCGGCAAAACCCGGTTTCATAATCGGAAAAGCAGGTGCGGAAATAGACAAAATAAAGGCTCAGCTTGAAAAAATGACTAAAACAAATGTTAACATTAACATTATGGAGGTTAAGCAGCCGGATACAAACGCACAGTTGGTTGCGGAAAACATTGCAGCGCAGCTCGAAAAGAGAATTTCGTTCAGACGTGCTATGAAGCAGGTTATGGGCAGAGCAATGCGTTTGGGTGTTAAAGGTATAAAAACAAGCGTTTCGGGTCGTGTAGGCGGTGCTGAAATTGCAAGAACAGAGCAGTATCACGAGGGAACAATTCCTCTGCAAACCTTGAGAGCGGATATTGACTACGGTTTTGCTGAAGCTGATACAACCTACGGAAAGCTCGGCGTTAAAGTATGGATATACAAAGGCGAAGTTCTTCATGATAACAGAAAACAGGAAGAACCCCGCGAAAGACGTGAGCGTCCCGCAAGAAGACCGAAGGGAGGCAGATAATTATGTTGTTACCTAAGAGAGTTAAATACAGAAAAGTTATGCGCGGCAGAATGAAAGGAAAAGCAACACGCGGCAACGTTGTTTCTAACGGAGAATACGGCTTGCAGGCGTTGGAGCCGTCATGGATTACTTCAAGACAGATTGAAGCAGCCCGTATAGCGATGACCAGATATACAAAAAGAGGCGGTCAGGTTTGGATTAAAATATTCCCTGATAAGCCGATAACACAAAAACCTGCCGAAACTCGAATGGGTTCCGGTAAAGGAAGCCCCGAGTATTGGGTAGCGGTAGTTAAGCCGGGCAGAGTAATGTTCGAAATCGGCGGAGTAAGCGAAGAAATCGCGCGTGAAGCTCTTCGTCTCGCTATGCACAAGCTCCCGGTAAAATGTAAATTTGTAAAACGTGAAGCAGAGGATGGTGAATAAGAATGAAAGTAAATGAGCTTAGAGAATTATCATCAGTTGAATTAAGCGAAAAGCTCGCAGAGTGCAAAAAAGAATTATTCAACCTGAGATTTCAAAACGCTATAAACCAATTGGAAAATCCTCAGAGAATTGGCGACGTTAAGAAAACTATCGCTCGTATCAAAACCATCATTCATGAAAGAGAAGCAGAAGGTTCGGCAATGTAATTGCCGGAGAGGTAAAACGTCAAAAGCAATTCTAAATTTTTGAAAGGAGGACCACTACTATGGCAGAGAGAAACAGCCGTAAAGTGAAAATCGGTAAAGTAATCAGCAATAAGATGGATAAGACTATTGTTGTTGCAATTGAATATAGTGTAAAGCATCCGCTTTATGGAAAAGTTGTAAAAAGAACTTATAAGCTTAAAGCACATGATGAAGAAAACATTTGCGCTAAGGGCGATAAAGTAAAGGTTATGGAAACCAGACCGTTGTCCAAGGACAAAAGATGGAGATTGGTTGAGATTGTAGAAAAGGCGCAGTAATATGAACTGTTTGCCGGGAAGGAGGAGAAAACATGATCCAGCAACAAACACTTTTGAAAGTTGCAGATAACACAGGTGCTAAAGAAGTTATGTGCATCCGTGTTATGGGCGGCTCCAAAAAAAGATATGCAGCTGTCGGTGATGAAATTATTTGCTCAGTCAAGAAGGCAACACCGGGCGGCGTTGTTAAAAAAGGTGATGTAGTTAAAGCTGTCGTTGTAAGAACCGTTAAAGAGACAAGACGTGCCGATGGCTCGTATATTCGATTTGACGAAAACGCAGCTGTTATAGTAAAAGATGACAAAAATCCGAGAGGTACACGTATTTTCGGGCCGGTAGCAAGAGAGCTCCGTGACAAGGAATACATGAAGATTTTGTCGTTGGCTCCCGAAGTACTGTAAGGAGGTGCGGATAGAATGAAAAAGTTACATGTAAAGCGCGGAGACCTCGTTGAGGTTATTTCGGGCAAAGATAAAGGTAAACAAGGAAAAGTTGTTACTGCAATTCCCGAAACAGGAAGAGTTATCGTTGAGGGCGTAGCAATGGTTAAAAAACACCGGAAAGCTAAGGTGCAGGGACAAGAAAGCGGCATACTTCACATGGAAGCACCGATTGACGCATCAAACGTTATGAGAGTGTGCTCAAAGTGCGGTAAACCCGCAAGAACCGGAATCAAAATATTGGAGGACGGCTCAAAAGTAAGATACTGCAAAAAGTGTCAGGAAGTTTATAATGACTAATTTTTGTGAGAGGAGGTAAATTCATACAATGTCTAGAATGCAAGATAAATATAATCAAGAAGTAGCACCTGCTTTGATGACAAAGTTCGGCTACAAAAGCAGCATGCAAATCCCGAAGATTGAAAAAATAGTAATCAATATCGGATTGGGCGATGCAAGAGAAAATCCTAAAGTTATCGATGCGGCAATGAGTGATTTGGCAGCTATAACAGGTCAACAGCCAATAGTTACCAAAGCAAGAAAATCAGTTGCTAACTTTAAATTAAGAGAAGGCATGAACATCGGCTGCAAGGTAACGCTCAGAGCTACAAAAATGTATGAGTTCTTAGATAGATTGTTTAATATCGCACTGCCGCGTGTACGTGACTTCCGCGGTATTAACCCGAATTCCTTTGACGGAAGAGGAAACTATTCTTTGGGTATAAAAGAACAGTTGATTTTCCCGGAAATCGATTACGATAAGATTGATAAAATCAGAGGTATGGATATTATTATCGTTACAACTGCAAAGTCGGACGAAGAAGCTCGCGAAATGCTTTCATTGATGGGCGCTCCGTTCTATCGCAGTTAAGAAGGAGGATAAATCATGGCAAAGAAATCTATGGTTATAAAGCAGCAGAGAAAGCCTAAACATTCAACACAAGGCTATACCAGATGTAAAATCTGCGGCAGACCTCACGCATATCTGAGAAAGTTCGGTATCTGCCGAATTTGCTTCAGAGAATTGGCTTATAAAGGTCAGATTCCGGGCGTGAAGAAAGCAAGCTGGTAAAATAGAGTTTTCCCACAGAATTCGGAAGGAGGTAAAATTAATGCAAATAACTGATCCTATCGCAGATATGCTTACTCGTATCAGAAACGCAAATTCTGCTAAACATGAAACAGTTGATATTCCCGCTTCAAATATGAAGAAGGCAATTGCCGAAATTCTCAACGAGGAAGGTTACATTAAGAGTTATCAAATCATTGAGGACGGAAAGCAGGGAGTTATAAGAATAGCTTTAAAGTACGGACCGTCAAAAGAAAGAGTTATCAGCGGTTTGAAGAGAGTTTCAAAACCGGGCTTGAGAATTTATGCCGGTGCCGAAGAACTGCCGAGAGTCCTGAAGGGCTTGGGCATAGCTGTCATCTCAACCTCAAGGGGTATTATGACAGATAAAGCCGCAAGAAAAGAAAATATCGGCGGCGAAGTATTGGCGTTCATTTGGTAAGATAAAAACTGAAAACCTGTTTTTTATAAAAAAACAGAGAAAATTTAAGTTAAGGAGGACATAGTAATGTCAAGAATTGGTAAACTGCCGATAACAATTCCTGCCGGAGTTGATGTAAAAATCGGTAAGAACAATGAAGTGACCGTAAAAGGACCGAACGGTACTTTGGAAAGAACACTTCATCATGATATGATTATTAAGTCGAAAGACGGAGTTATCACAGTTGAGCGTCCGTCGGAAGACAAAATGCACAAGTCGCTGCACGGCTTGACAAGAACACTGATTAACAACATGGTAGTCGGTGTAACACAAGGCTTTACAAAAGAGCTCGAAATCAACGGTGTTGGTTACAGAGCACAGATGCAAGGCAAAACATTGGTATTAAGCTTGGGTTATTCTCATCCGGTCGAGTATACTGCCGCTGAGGGTATCACATTGGAAGTTCCTGCACCCAACAAGATTATCATAAAAGGCGCCAACAAAGAAATGGTTGGAGAAACAGCCGCTAAAATCAGAGAATTCAGAATGCCGGAGCCGTATAAGGGCAAGGGTATTAAGTATGTCGATGAGGTAATCAGACGTAAAGAGGGTAAAGCAGGCGGCAAGAAGAAATAATGAAAGGAGTGTTCTTAAATGATTAAAAAGCAAAGTAGTAATGTAGCAAGATTGAGACGTCATGCAAGAGTAAGAAAGAACATCTCCGGAACGGCGGAGAGACCTCGCCTGGATGTTTTCAGAAGCTCTAAGCATATCTACGCTCAGATTATCGACGATGTAACAGGTACAACACTTGTAAGCGCGTCGAGCCTTGAAAAAGCTTTCACCGAAAGCCACGGCGGCAATTGTGATGCGGCTAAGGCAGTAGGAAAGCTGGTTGCTGAAAAAGCACTTGAAAAAGGAATTAAAACCGTAGTATTCGACAGAGGCGGATATATTTATCACGGAAGAGTAGCAGCTCTTGCAGAAGGTGCAAGAGAAGGCGGACTCGAATTCTAATGAAAGGGAGGTAGATATTGTGGCTGAGAGAATAGATGCGTCAACACTTGATCTTCAGGAAACTTTGGTAGAGATTAATCGTGTTGCTAAAACAGTAAAGGGAGGAAGAACCTGCCGATTCAGCGCGCTGATGGTAGTCGGAGACGGCAACGGTCATGTAGGCTGCGGAACAGGTAAGGCAACTGAAATCCCCGATGCAATAAGAAAAGGAATTGAAGACGCAAAGAAAAATATGATAACAGTTCCGTTGGTAGGAACCACCATTCCTCATGAAGTAATCGGTGAGTTCGGAGCAGGAAGAGTTTTGATTAAACCGGCAAAAGAAGGTACCGGAGTTATCGCAGGCGGTGCGGCACGTGCTGTACTTGAACTTGCGGGAATTAAAGACATCAGAACAAAATGCCTGCGCTCCAATAATAAGAAAAATGTAGTAAAAGCTACTATAGCAGGTTTGGCTGATTTGAAGCAGGCTGATGAGGTTGCTAAATTAAGAGGCCTTACCGTTGACCAGATTAAGGGTTAAGGAGGTAGCGAAAATGGCTAAATTAAATGTAAAGCTTGTAAAAAGCACAATTGGCTGCAAAAAAGATCAAATTGCTACAGTTGCGGCTTTAGGTTTAAAGAAAATCAGAGATGTAAAGGTGCATAATGATACTCCTCAGATAAGAGGTATGATTAAAAAGGTATCACATCTCGTAGAAGTAGAAGAAAACTAACTTGCAATCATAAAGAAGGAGGTGTAGCAATATGAGATTAGACGAACTACAACCTGCAGAGGGCTCAAAGTTCAAAGCGAAAAGAGTCGGCAGAGGTATAGGTTCCGGTAACGGTAAAACTTCCGGTAAAGGTCATAAAGGTCAGAATGCACGTTCGGGCGGAGGCGTAAGGCCCGGATTCGAAGGCGGACAAATGCCCTTATACAGACGTTTGCCGAAGAGAGGTTTCAACAATATATTTGCTAAAAAGTATGTTGCTGTTAATGTTTCAGAGCTTGAAAGATTTGACAACGGTACTACGGTAACAGCTGAATTATTAAAAGAAAGCGGTGTAGTAAGCAAAACTCTGGACGGAATTAAAATTCTCGGCAGAGGCGAGCTTACAAAGAAGCTTGATGTAAAGGCTGCTAAATTCAGTGCGTCTGCAACAGCTAAAATAGAAAAGGCAGGCGGAAAGGCAGAGGTGATTTAATTATGTTTCAAACTATAAGAAACGCGTTTAAAATCCCCGACCTGAGAAAAAGAATTTGGTTTACAATTTTGATGTTGGTTATATTCAGATTCGGAGCACATATTCCTGTTCCGTATCTTAACCCATCATTTATGAAAGAGTTTTTGACCGGAGGCGGTATGGACTTGTTCTCCTTGTTTGATGTTTTCACCGGCGGAGCTTTTTCAAACGCAACCGTTATGGCAATGGGTGTTTCGCCGTATATCAATGCGTCAATTATCGTACAGCTTTTAACCGTTGCAATTCCTTCGCTGGAACGTCTTGCAAAAGAGGGACTTGAAGGAAGAAAGAAGATAAACAAAATCACAAGATATTTGGGTATTGCATTGGCATTTGTTCAGGGCGCAGGACTTTATGTAACACTTCATAATATGGGTGTTGCAAGCGGTCAAGGCGCAAGTGCGGTATTTTCAAATACCGGCGCACTCGGATTTTTCGCAATAGTGCTTACCTTTACGGCAGGTACCGCATTCATCGTATGGCTCGGTGAATTGATTACGGAAAAAGGCTTGGGTAACGGCGTTTCGCTGATTATCTTTGCCGGTATCGCGTCAAGAGTTCCGTCAGCAATCAAATCGGTATACGAAAATTATCTTGCAGCGGCGCTTTCAATAAAAAATATTGTAATCGTTGCTTTGATAGTTGTATTTGTTATTGCAGCAATAACATTCGTTGTTTTGTTTGACTCGGCGGAGCGTAAAATTCCGGTTCAGTATGCAAAGCGTGTTGTCGGAAGAAAAATGTACGGCGGTCAAAGTACAAACATTCCTATTAAGGTTGTTATGGGCGGTGTTATGCCGATTATCTTTGCATCAAGTATCATGGCATTTCCGCAGACGGTTGTTCGTCTTGCAAAAGGCGGAGACCTTCCGACTCAAGGCTTCTGGCACACTGTGCTCGGCTGCTTATCGGCAGGATACGGTCCGGGTTGGACAGATATAGTATATGCGGTAATATACTTCTTATTGATAATATTCTTCACATATTTCTATTCGGCAATTCAGTTCAATCCGATTGAACTTGCCAATAATATGAAGAAGAACGGCGGATATATTCCGGGCTACAGACCCGGTAAGCCTACAAGTGATTTCATAACAAAGGTTACTTCAAGACTGAATTTTGTCGGAGCAATATTCCTCGGAATTATCGCAGTATTGCCGATAATTGCGGGAAGCTTGTTCAAAATTTCGGGACTCCAAATCGGAGGTACTTCACTTTTGATTATCGAAGGTGTTGCGCTTGAAACCGTAAGACAGATTGAATCACAAATGGTAATGCGCCATTATAAAGGCTTCTTGGAATAGGCGGTGCAATATGAAACTTATATTATTGGGACCGCCGGGAGCGGGCAAAGGAACGCAGGCTGAGATATTGTCAAAACGTTTGGGAATTGAAACAATTTCAACCGGAGTTATGCTCCGTGCGGCAATCAGAGAGGGAACAGAACTCGGAAAGATGGCAGAAGGCTATATTAATTCCGGTAAGCTGGTACCGGACGATGTGGTTGTCGGAATTGTGAAAGAAAGACTTAGCGGAGAAGATTGTAAAAAAGGATTTATCCTGGATGGTTTCCCCAGAACAACAGCGCAGGCTGAAGCATTAACGGCTTCCGGCGT
This sequence comes from uncultured Clostridia bacterium, assembly GCA_934463455.1. Classification (GTDB taxonomy): domain Bacteria; phylum Bacillota; class Clostridia; order UBA1381; family UBA1381; genus CAKSQL01. The sequence continues at coordinate 14,318 of CAKSJU010000040.1, forward strand.
TGAAATAGATAAAGTTCTTTCACTTGAAGTTCCGGACGAGACAATTATCGAAAGACTTTCCGGAAGACGCGAATGTAAAGGATGCGGAACTCCGTATCATATTGTATATAAACCGGCTGCAGAGGGCAATAAATGCAAAGAATGCGGCGGAGAATTGATACAAAGAGCGGATGATAATGAAGAAACGGTTAAAAATCGTATCGAAATTTATCATGAGCAAACGGAGCCGATAAAAGAGTACTACAAAAAACAAGGAAAATTAGTTGTTGCTTACGGCAAAGAGGCCTTGGAGGACACAACCAAAGAGGTTGCCGAAGCATTGGGATTAGACGCATAAGCGACGCTTTGGGAGTAAATAGATGATTACAATTAAGTCTAAATCTGAAATTGAAAAGATGAGAGTTGCGGGGAAAATAACCGGCGATACGCTTAAAGTAATTGAAAAGCATATTCGACCGGGGGTTTCTACCGAACAGCTTGACAAAATTGCGAGGGACTATATTGTTTCCAGGGGCGCAACACCGTCGTGCCTTCATTATGAGGGCTATCCGAAGAGCATATGCGCTTCGGTAAACGATGCGGTAGTGCATGGTATTCCGAGTAAAAATGTTGTACTTTCCGAAGGTGATATTGTCAGCATTGACCTGTGTGCGTGCAAAGACGGCTATCATGGCGATGCGGCAAGAACCTTTGCGGTAGGTAAAATTTCAAGCGAAGCTCAAAGATTAATCGATGTTACCAAAGAGAGCTTTTTTGAAGGAATTAAATATGCGGTGCATGGTGCTAAATTGGGCGATGTGTCCGCTGCAATTCAGGAGTATGTCGAATCTCACGGATATTCTGTTGTTCGTGACCTGGTAGGTCACGGTATAGGACGGAATATGCACGAAGACCCCTCCGTTCCGAATTTCGGACACAGAGGCAGAGGCGTGAGGCTTGCCTCCGGCATGACTTTGGCGGTTGAGCCGATGGTTAATGCGGGAGACTGGCAGGTTGAGGTACTTGACGATGACTGGACTGTGGTAACAAAAGACGGAACCCTGTCGGCACACTATGAGAATACTATTCTTATAAAAAAGACAGAGTGTGAAATTCTGACACTTTAAACAATGAGGTGATTGGAATGGAAATACAAAAGGGCAGTCTTGTATATTCAAAAGCCGGCAGAGATAAAGGCAAGCTTTTGTTGGTTGTAAAAACCGACGGAGAGTATGCTTATACTGCGGACGGTGAATCAAGGACTGTGCAAAAGCCTAAAAAGAAAAAGTTTAAGCACTTGCAAAAAACAAATCTGATTGCCGAGATTAAGTCCGAGCCGGAAAATTTTGAGGTTAGGAAAATATTGGCTGAGTATAAAACCAAATAATTAATAATTCAAGGGAGGTAATTTCTTTGGGTAAAGAAGATGTAATGGAATTGGAGGGTACGGTCGTTGAGACTTTGCCTAACGCTATGTTTAAAGTAGAGCTGGAAAACGGACATCAGATTCTGGCTCACATTTCAGGTAAATTGAGAATGAACTTCATTAAGATTCTTCCGGGTGATAAGGTGACTTTGGAAATGTCTCCTTACGATCTGACACGGGGCAGAATCACTTGGAGATCGAAATAAGGAGGTAATTGGAATGAAAGTACGTCCATCAGTAAAACCAATTTGCGAAAAATGCAAAATTATAAAAAGAAAAGGTAAGGTTATGGTAATCTGCGAAAATCCTAAGCATAAGCAAAAGCAGGGCTGATTGTATCAGCACGGATTTTCGGATAGTAACCGTACAAATTATGCTTATATAGCTCTCCTGACGGGTGCGGCTGCCGCAAAGAAGTAGGTTTTCTTTGCGGAATCCGATACAGGAAATTATATATGATATATAAAAATGTGTAATTGTTAATGAGAGTACATGGAGGTGTAATAATGGCAAGAATAGCAGGTATTGACTTACCCAGAGAAAAGAGAGTTGAAGTCGGTCTGACATATATATACGGCATCGGTCTTAAGAGTTCGCAAAAAATTCTTAAGGAGAACGGTGTAAATCCCGATACAAGAGTAAAGGATTTGACCGAAGAAGAAGTTAGCAAGCTCAGAGAAACAATCGACACTCATTACACTGTGGAAGGCGACTTGAGAAGACAAACAGCTTTGGACATCAAGAGATTGATGGAAATCGGATGCTACAGAGGTATCAGACACAGAAAGGGTTTGCCTGTAAGAGGACAGAACACAAAAAATAATGCAAGAACCAGAAAAGGTCCTGCAAAGACAATGGCAAATAAGAAGAAGTAAGGAGGGACTAAACTAAATGGCAAAGGTAGCAAAAAAAGGAACACGTACAAAGCGTCGTGTTAAAAAGAATATTGAAAGAGGCGCAGCTCATATTCGCTCATCTTTCAACAACACAATTGTAACAATTACCGACACTGCGGGTAACGCATTGTCGTGGGCAAGTGCCGGCGGTTTAGGCTTCAGAGGTTCAAGAAAGAGTACTCCTTTTGCAGCGCAGACAGCTGCGGAAACTGCTGCAAAGGCAGCTATGGAACATGGCTTGAAAACCGTTGACGTATTCGTAAAAGGACCGGGAGCAGGTCGTGAAGCTGCAATCAGAGCATTGCAGGCAGCAGGTTTGGAGGTTACAATGATTAAAGATGTAACTCCTATTCCTCATAACGGATGCAGACCGCCGAAAAGAAGACGTGTTTGATTATTACAAAAAATTGTTGAAGGAGGTTATATAGCATGGCTAAAAATATGCAGCCCATCTTAAAAAGATGCAAGACTTTGGGTATTGAGCCTACTGTTATGGGTGTATCAAAATCCACTAACAGAAACCCGAAGCAGGGAAGAAAGAAGCAGTCGGAGTACGGCGTTCAGCTTAACGAAAAACAAAAGGTTAAGTTTATATACGGCGTATTGGAGAAGCAGTTCAGAAAATATTATGTAATGGCAACAAAGAAAAACGGAATTACAGGTGAAATGCTGCTCCAGATTTTGGAAACAAGATTGGATAATGTTGTTTTCAGATTGGGACTTGCAAATACAAGACGTGAAGCAAGACAGCTTGTTAATCACGGACATTTTCTCGTAAATGGCAAGAAGGTCGATATTCCTTCTTACTTGGTTAAGAGCGGAGACGTAATTGCTTTGAGAGAAAAGAGCAAAGGCTCTTCAAGAATTAAGGACATTATCGAAACAAATGCTGCAAGAGTTGTTCCTAAATGGTTAGACATGGACAAGAACACACTTACAGGTAAGGTTGTTAATTTACCGTCAAGAGACGACATTGACTACGAAGTAGCAGAGCATCTCATCGTCGAGTTGTACTCGAAGTAATAGGTGTCAGCACCCTCGGTAAGTGGAAAAGTAACATGAATATGTGAAGGAGGGTTTCGATAAATGATAGAAATTGAAAAGCCCAATATAGAATGTACTCAATTAACAGGTAATTACGGAAGATTTGTTGTAACGCCGCTGGAACGTGGATTTGGTATCACAATCGGCAATTCGCTCAGGAGAATACTTCTTTCTTCGCTGCCCGGTGCGGCGGCAACCTCAATCAAAATTGAGGGTGTACAGCATGAATTTTCTACAGTTCCGGGAGTAGCGGAGGATGTTTCGGAAATTATTCTTAACATTAAGAAGATTGCCCTGAAGCTCCACTCGGACGGACCAAAGACGATATATATTGAGAAAAAGGGCGCAGGTGAAATTACGGCAAATGATTTTGCCGTAGACAGCGACATAGAAGTTTTTAATCCCGATTTGCACATTGCAAGTCTTAACGAGGATGCAAGACTTTATATGGAAGTTGTGCTTTCAAAAGGCAGAGGCTATGTTTCGGCGGAAAGAAACAAGCAGGCAATGCAGCCCCCGGTAGGCGTTATTCCTATAGATTCTATATATACGCCCGTTAAAAAGGTAAATTACACTGTTGAAAACACTCGTGTCGGCTCACAGATTGACCGTGAAACCTTAACGGTTGACGTCTGGACAAACGGCACAATCAATCCTGATGAGGCAGTCAGCCTTGCTGCGAAAGTAATAAATGATTTGCTGCAGCTTTTTGTAGATCTTTCGGAGGAAGCAAAGAACGCGGAAGTTATTGTGGAAAAGGAAGAGAGCAAAAAAGAAAAGGTATTGGAAATGACAATAGAGGAGCTGGACTTGTCGGTTCGTTCCTACAACTGTTTGAAGCGTGCAGGTATAAATACGGTAGAAGACCTTTCGAACAAATCCGAAGAGGATATGATGAAGGTAAGAAACCTGGGAAGAAAATCGCTTGAAGAAGTTATCAACAAATTACACGGATTGGGTCTTGCTCTGAGAAGAGAAGAGGAATAGTCCGCAGTCCTTAAGAAAGGAGGGTAATTTCATGCCCAGAAAGTTAAATCTTCCTACAGACCAAAGAATGGCACTTTTGAGAAATCTGGTGACAAGTTTTTTGGAAACAGGCAGAGTAGAGACAACATTAACAAGAGCAAAAGAAGCACAAAAATTGGCTGAAAAAATGATTACTCTTGGTAAGACAAACACATTACATTCACGTCGTCAGGCTTTGGCATTTATTACAAAGGAGGACGTTGTTACCAAATTATTTGGTGAAATTGCTCCGAAATATGTCGAAAGAAACGGCGGATACACAAGAATTATTCAGGAGGGCCCCCGCCGCGGAGACGCAGC
>CAKSJU010000041.1 GCA_934463455.1 uncultured Clostridia bacterium
TTTTTTTACAGCTATTCAAAATTTTTTACCCTTTTCTCCTGTGCTGCCAATATTGCACCTCTATATGCCCTGTCCAAATGGGAGCGGATAATTTTCTCATCGTATTTCAGTGAATTGTTGGCGATGATACTTGCATAACCGTGAGCAAACAGAAAAACTGTCAGGAATACCTTTTTTGTCTGTTCCATATTGATTTCCAAGAATCCCTGCATAGCCGAAAGAACAGGGATGAGCTCTTCGGCATCCATAAGTTCAAGCAGAGTACTTCCTCTAAAAAAATCCGACTGAAAAAGGAAACGGAACAAATGTGATTCTTCGATTGCAAAGCGGATATAGTTTATCCCGATCCCAAGGATAGCACACTTTTGGAAGTTTTCTATATTCATCAGATATTCCGAATGATAGAGATCTGCTTTTTCGTAGACTGCCCTTTTCAGTTCTTCGATTGTTGCAAAATGATACATGACCGGCTGTGTGGAACAATTCAGTCTTTCTGATACGGTCCTTGCGTTAATGTTTTCCGCACCTTTTTCAGTCTGCCTCACATTTATTTATATCAAATATATTAACAACTTCAACATGTTTTGCTTCGGCATAATGCACGGTATTTCGTGTTCCGCCGCTGCCTCCGTTATACGCTGCGATTACCCTTGAAGAATTGTCCACCATATAGCAGTTTCTTTTTTGAAAACAACCGGGAATATATTTTTCACACACAAATTTACAAAAATCCGACTTTTCCATTATTTGCGCATATTGTTTTCTTTCTTCAATACTCCGGGATTTTTCAAAACCTTTATACGGAGAAGCACATATCAATTTTATCCGAGAATCTTTTTCGCGCAAATTCAGCACGGTTTCGGCTGCCCATATATCCACCCCACGCGCCATTCCGGAAATAAAGGTGGTAAATCCGTCCCGCACTGCCTGCTCTGTTGCAGCCTTTAACCTTTGTTTAATTTCATCTTCGGACATATACAGCTTTTCCGGTCGGTGTCCGGTAAAGCAGCACCTTATTGTTTTTTTATCGCTGACCATATTATACCCTCCATTTAAAAAAGCCGTGGCATATATATTATACCACAGCTTTTTTTGATACTCAAGTGTTTTTAAAAAGAATTATCTCACACTCGGGCAGTCGGTCGTATAGATGTAAACAGGTGCGGAGCCTATTTGCAGACTTCCCGAGCTTATATATTCCGCATTTCCGTTTATATCCAGTTTAACAGCCTTAGAATCCTTGGTTGCAAAGCTTACGCTTGCTCCGCTGCCGCTTGCATTCCATAAAGCAGTCAAATACATATCTTTTTCGCTATCGTAGAAAGTCACTCCGTAATTCGGATGTGAGACAGTTTCAATTTTTCCGACAAAATATGCGTTTTTGAGAAGCTTCGCAAGCGTATAATACGCATAATACGCCGGCTTGGGATTACCGTACCAATCCACAATTCCAAAGCCTCTTTCATAATTCATATACATGCTTGCCGAACTATCTTCAACACCCTCATCCTGGAAAGCATACCAGAATATATTGTCTATTTTCTCTGCTGCTCCGATAAGATATGTTCTTGCGAGGAAATTCGCCTGCTGCTCGGGCGTAACCTTTGTATTTGTCCATGCTCCGGTGCTTGATTTTCCATCGATTGTACTCCAGCCCAATTCTGTAAACATTATCGGCTTTTCATCACCGTATGTATTCATCATTTCACGGATTTTATCAATCTTATAGAACAAATGCTCCGGAACATGCGCCGTTTCCGCATCAAGATAATTATAATATTTAGCGTCATTATTTTTGTTTTCGAAATCCTTTACATACGCGTGAACATCGAAAATATCAAAATAATCCGAATAGTTTTCGCCCTTTGCTTTTGCCGCCTCATACATGTTCTTTATAAAATCAAGCTTATCGGTTCCGCAAATCGAAGCCTCCGCCAAAAGATTTCTTGCATCGTCTGCTTTAACAGTATTGTATCTTGATTTGATTATTTCGTAATATTCATCCGGATGCTTGAAATAATACTCAGACACTCCGTCTTTACTTTGTATTTCCGGCTCGTTATTTCCAACATATGAATATATTCCGTATTCCTTTGCCAGATCAAATTTATCGGAAGCTGCGTATTCAACGGCTCCAAAGCCTATCGTCCCGTACATATTAAGCATGCCTTCCGAATTATCCCAATATCTCGTCTTCGAAAGATTTTCCATATCGTTTATCAGCTTAAGCTTAATTTTCATATTTGCATTTTCATCTTCATGATCAACATGTGCACTACCTCCGCGAGGATATTCATTCATGCAGAAAATTCCCGAAAGCGTATCGGCGCCTGTTTGCGAGTGAGTTGTAATTTTAACAGGTGTAAAGCTTTCTGTCGACAGCTTACCGTTCACAACCGGTACTACCGCAATGTAATAATCCCTGTTCGGCTCAAGTCCGATATATCTGCACGATTTTCCTTTTACAGCACTCACCGGCGTACTGTTGTTGTTTACATAAACTTGTTTTAATGTTTTATTTCCTACAGAACTGAAGGTATTCTTCTCAACAAATATTTGATATTCCTCCGCATTGTTTTTTTTGTCGTTGTAATCGCTCCAATCAAGATAAAGAATATTATTTGCTTTTAATTCGGCACGCACCGGTACAGTCTCAACCGCCGTACCCGCTTCTTCACTTTCATCATAAAGCTTTCTGCCTTTTACAATTATTTCTTTTAAAGATATTTGACTTAAATCGCCTTTTCTTATTACGACTTTTACATATCGTGCATTATTCTCCGCTTTTGCATATCCTGTTGCCGAGCCGTTTTTCGGCACTGCAAGACAGGATTGAAAATAATTTGCGCCGTCAATACTTGTTAGGATTTCTCCGCCGGCAAAGCTTCCGTAAATCGTAATATCCTCAGGCTGATAAATTCCGCCCAAATCATATATAAGGCTGACGTAATCTCCCGAGGAAGCAACCGCGGTATTTCGGTCATTATCCGAAAGAGCGGACAATGATGCGTCCTGCGAAATAATATCATTTTCCGTTTTGAAAGGAACTTCGGTTTCGTAAGAATAGTTTTCCATTCTCTCTTTCATAAATTCCGCCGGCTTACCGTAAAGCTCAAGCTCGGCAATTTCCATTTTAGAAACACCGTCCGCTTTTCTTGCCGTTATTTTTATGTCTTTTGCATACACTACTCCGGGCAGCGACGCGCTGACAGGCATAACACGTTTTCTCGTCTTGGGAATAGTATTTGAATTATTTGTTACAAGCTCATAGTTAATTCCGTCCAAAGAAGCGTAAATATCAAAATCCGACATATAGCTGTCACTTGAACACATTGAACGAATCGTTGCTTTTTCAACCTTAACGGTATCCTTAAAATGAATTTTTATATTAAGCGTATCTCCCGATACCAAAGTCGTTTTGTCTCCGTCAAAAAGCATTTGAGCACTTGCTTCGTATAAATCTGCCGAAGCGTCTTTTCCTGTCTTTACAAAATCATATCCGTCTGCTGTATCGTAAACCACCTCTGTTCCGTCTGTTTTATTTCCGCTTAAAATCCCTTGTTCGTTTTCTTTTCTTTTTCCGATTTGCTTCACTTTTCCCAACGGCTTCATTCCGTCAAGAGAATCAAATACAAATGCCTTGAAAGTATCTCCCTCGACAGCATTTTTCGGCACAATTTCCATGCTTATCGTATAAGCTTCACCCAACTCCGAATATGTACCGTTCTTGGTAAATACTTGTTTCAGCCTGTTGTTTTCATCATACTGCGCCACTGTCAGTACTGCGTCAATATCATATACCTCCGCCGAAGCGTTCAAGCTTGCTTCTCCGGAATAATAAATAAATTCATCGCCGTACTCGTTAAAAAATCTGATATTCTCCGCTTTCGGGCTGCGTCTTACCGGAATGTCAAATCCCTTTACAACCATTTCTGCCAAAATCTGCTGATATCCTGTTTTTTGGGTTGTAATTCGCATATATCTTCCGCAGACAGGTGCAAAATCTTCTCCCAGTACACCGACATTATATTTGTCCCCCGTAACTTTTACAAGATTTGTCTCCGAATCTCTCAAAAGAGTTCTTTCGCTTGTTTCGGTAACGGTTTGATAGTCTGTTCCGTTAAGAGAAACTTCAACCTTTAAATCAGCAACGCCGTGCGATTTATTCTTATAATAAGCATATAAGTCCGCTCCGGTAAAATACATTTTCTTTCCGGCATCAATATTGATTACCGCCACCTGATCTCCGTTCCATTTGCCGAAGGTTTGAGTTGAAAAGTTTCCGTCGGTAAGCTTTTCACAATTTGTGTCCCCCGAAGAAATCTGATCGCCCTCTATTGTATACGAAAGCCCTGTATTGATATTTTCATACCGTGAATATCTGCCGGTCACAGCTTTGTTCCCGGTGAGGACTCCCTCTGCATAATCGTCTCCCTCATATACAACATATCTCAGCTTATCATCTATATTTTTCTTTGCATTCAAAATTGCGTCAATATCATCTTTTCCCGAAGCCAAAACCTCGGAAGCGTTCGCAAGCGCCTTTTCAAAAACCGAGTATGACGCGTCGGTCGCATATTCTTTTATTACTTCTTTTTCTTTGGAATATTTATTTATTTTATCAGAAAGTTCACTTCTCAGCACATCAAAATCCGGTCCTATTCCGAATATTATAACCTCATTGATATTGGTAAGCTGTGCCGATGTATTCGGATAAAACGAAATTTTCACATAACGAGCGTCAACAGGTGCAAAGTCTGCCTGCGTTCTGTAAACAATCTGCTTTTCCTTTACATTGATTATTTCACCTGCCGCTTTTTGTTTTGCGGTTTCTGTATAGTTTATTCCATCGGTGCTTACTTCAATCTTAACGCTTCCCAAAGCCTTGTATTGTTCATGTGAGCTGAAAACATCCACTCTGTCAATTGTTTTATTTTCTTTTAAGTCAAATATTGCTACCGCAGGGGCTTCTCCTTTTTTTCCCCATACAGTATCGGTAGCATATTCACCCGCACAATTTAATAATCCTCCGCCGATAAGCTCGTTTCCCGAGTCATTACGGCTTGCCCTTTGAGTATTTGTTTCCGAATCTGTATTTGTTAAATTCGGGTCATGGCTTTGTTCCCAGCTGTAGCTTGCCGCATTATCGTCATTTACAAGCTCAACGGCAGGCGTTACCGAATTTTTATAGTATTGTTTATCTCCGCTGTCAAAATTGTTGCCCGATACAACCAATCTTTGATATACAGCATCTAAAGCCGCTCTTGTATTTTCAATACCGTTCATCGCGGTGCATATATCATTTGCAGAGCTTTCCGCAGTACATTCCTTTGCTGCCTTAACAGCATCCTTAAGATTTTCCACACTTATATCCGTGTAATATTTTCCGACGCTTTCATTTGCAAGAAATGCTTCGTTTTCCGCAATCAACTTGGTAAGTCCTTCAAAGGTTACATCATAACCGAATACCGCCTCTTCGCAGAAAACCTGCTGCTTTCCGCTTCCGGTTTTTCCGATTGAAATAACCTGCACATATCTTGCTTTTGTCATCGGGAATTTAATTGAATTAAAGTACAATCCCGTTTTATCGCTGTTATTATTCTTAACATCGTTGTTATGGCTTGCTTCCTGTTCGGCGGCTTTTGTAAAATTTGTACCGTCGGTTGAAGTATAAACCTCAATTCGTACCGTATTGTCTCTGTAATCTGTTGCCGAATGGTCTCTCATTATTACGTCCACACGGTCAATCGGATAAACCGTTCCCAAATCAAATTGTGCGGCGGCTGTTCCGCCGTTATAATTTCCCCAAACTCCGTTTGAATTATTGCTTAAATTTCCGTTTGTCAAATTTGCGGGATTGGAAAGAGTTTTATCATATCCGTCAACATCGGTAATCCACGAACATTCCGGATTGTTTGTATCCAATGTTTTTAAAGTAATTTCGGTATCCCAATTTGCATATATTGCCTTGTCGGCATCGCTCCATGTATTTCCCGAAAGCGTATAATACGTCCTGCCCGAAAAAGGATTTGCTTCAGACTCTTCAGCAAATACGGGAATACCGGAAATACTTGCAGCCAAAATTGAAACCGCACTTAAAACCGATATAAATCTTTTTCTCATTTTTTGCCTCCGTTTCTTTATTATCGGCAAAGCAAGCGACTATGTTTTGCCCGTAAATCTATTATACGGGTGCAGAGCTCCCGCACCCGTATAATAAACAGTTTATTTTTTGATTAAAACCATATCTTCAAAGCTGTTGGTATTTTTACCGTCCGCAATACCGTTCATATACGAGCCGCCGTTCTTTCTTCCCGAGCCATCGTTATCGTTTACGCAGAACGAAAAGCCTATCATGTCATATTCGTTCACTGTCGGTATTTCCTTGAAGAAGCCCCAGGGGATTTTAAATTCATAAATTGTATGATTATCCTCCGTACGGCTTGTTTTACCTACGCAAGACGGAACCTCACGGTCCTTTTTAACAACCAAATCCGCATACCATGCCCACGCTATAACGCTTTCCTTTTCGGGATCTCTCGTTATACCGAGTTCGAAATATTCGGTTGAATCCAAGCCTATACCCTCTTTTCTTCCCGGGTCAAGCGCAACTTGCAGGTTGTCTCCCATATATACATCGCTTCCGCTCCACGCCTGGTAGAACACATCATCCGTTACATCCACCGCCATGTAGAAATATTCGTTATCCCATTTTCTGTAAATTTTCCACGAACAATCCGAAGCGCCGGTTATATTCGAGCTGCGATAGGAATCGGTGTTTGTAGTATCGGTTATAACCTGGCAGCCGTCCCATTCTCCCGGAGAAAGAACACCGTCTATTTCCGGAGTAATTCCGTCGTTCACACACGCCGAGAAGTTAAGAACTCTGTCAATATTGGTCTTTTTGCCGTTTGTTTCAAGCGCAAATGTTGCAGCTGCGCCTACAGCCTTCGGCAATTCACTTACATCAAAGTAAAGTACCTTTGTAGCTCCGGGCTCCAGATTTTGAATAGCTTGAGTTTCTGCGCTTAATGTAATTCCCGAAGAGCCCACTACGCTAAGCTTAGCGTCAACAGGAATATCAACCACATTTGTACAATATGCCGCAATTGTCCACTTATCCCAATTTTCTTTATCAAGAGGCTGCGGTACAAAGTGTACACTTATGGAGGATTTAACATTTACCGTCACATTTACCGGAGTTACAATTCCGTCCTCCGTTATTGCTTTTATAACAAATTTTTCGGTCTGTTCAGCTGTATCTTCCGGTACATGAATTACAACATCCACAGTATCCTGGCTGTTGTTGAAGCTTGTATCGTTTTGAACACTCCAGCCCGCCGGCATTCCTTCAGCCTCAACATGACCCGCAAGTCCTTTTCCGAGAGCCTGTCTTGTCATGGTAAAGGTTACATTTCTGTTCCTTGTTGTATCTTTTTCGGTTTCGGTAATGTTAAATGCAACATTTATAGAATTAACCTTTATTCCCTCATCCGAATAAATGTATATCGGTGCTCTTCCTATAGTAACAGAGCCTTTGCCGTTTTCTGTTTCTATATACGAAAATCCGCCCTTGCTTGAAATAACTTCAATACCTTCTTCTTTTCCGGACACAGTCTCAAACTGCATTGTCTTATCCTGTCCCGCCGCATTCCAGATAACCGAAATGTGCTTGTTCTTTTGTGCGTCATAGTATTCATTTCCGTAGTACGGATTTGATACTCCGGAAAGCTGACCTATAAAGTCCGCCTGTCTCAATTGCTGATACATGTTATAATATCCGTAATATGACGGCTTAGGTACTCCGAAATAATCGATTATACCAAAGTTATTCTCGTGATAATTAACATCCGGACCGTCATCGTGATAGTTATATGTCCAAACCTCTTTTATCCCCTGCGAAATCATTATGTGATACATTCTTACGATAAAATCGCGCTGCGTCTCATAATCGCTTGCCGCCTGATAACTTGATTTATCCGCTGTCTGGAAGCCTATTTCGGTGGAAACTATCGGCTTGTCACCGTCACCGTATTTAGCCATTACATCACGCACGTTTTGTATCTTTTTATACAATGTTTCCGGAGCCGAAGTCGGCAAGCCCGGTATCTGCTCATCGGAGGATTTACAATAGAAGTGAACGTCCACTACGTCAAAATTGAGTTTTGTTTCAATTCCGTTTCCTGCCTGATAGAGCTTATCAAACCAATCGAGAGAGCCAAGCTCCGTACCGCCCAGTACAGGGTCAATTAAAACATTTCTCGGATCTTCGTTTTTCAGTTTTTTATAATATGCTTTCATATTATTTAAAAACTGTGTTGTATCAGCTTTCGAAAGATCCGACTCGTTTCCGTTGGAATACATATAATTTCCGTATGCCTTTGACGAAGTATTGCTGTTTTGTATCATCGTGCTTACGCCTATATCGGTATAATCCTGCATTCCGCCGAGATCCCAGCATCTGTTTTTATTGGAGGCACCCATTTCATCGTAAAGTCTTGCCGCCTCCGCTTTCATCTGCGTTGTATAAGACCCGAATTTAACGGTTGCACCTCCGTTGTAGTTAGGATGGTTTGTGATATTAAACACATCTCTTACCTTTGTACCGAGAACACCCTGTGTCGTCACCTTTACAGGATTTACCCTTGTGTACTCCTTGCCCTCGTCGTCAAACGGAGTAATCGCAAAATAATATGTTCTTTCCGGCTCAAGGTTTGTTTTTGTTGCATATTTATTTATATAAGCGTCATCAAATCTTTCATATACCGCAACAGGCGAAAGCCCCGTTGTTGTCGTGAACGGATTTTGTTCTATATAAAGAGCAACCTTGCTTGCGTTGTCTCCGTTATATGTAGACCAGTCCAAATATGCCAGCAAATAATTTTTCATTTCCACTCTCAAAGGAACCTGAGGCGGAGTTTTCGAGCGTGCCATTTTTACCGGATAGCCGTTTACGACTATTTCGCTTACCGCAATTTCGTGGTCATAGCTCTGCAAGATAATCTTCAAATATCTTGCGTTTCTGCCCGGTATTCCGGAGAAGGAGCTTTTTACAATTCCGCCGGCATTCTGCTTATTTCTATTTACATAATAAGAATAAGTAAACCATTTTTTACCGTCCAGCGAATATCTTATTTCCGCGCCTTCGGTAAAAGCATTACCCTTTGACAGGCTGTAAATATCAACGTCGCCTATCTGATATGCCTCTTTTAAATCAACAACAATGTTTGCCCATTTGGCACTTGTTGAAATTGCATTTTCGGTATCGCCGTCCATAAGCTTTTTGCAATCCGGGTCGCTGAAACGAATATCATCCGCTGTTTGATACGGATTTTGAGTATAATAGCTGTATTCCGCATCCTTATCTATTCTCTGCTGTCCGATGCCTTTTCTGCCCAAAATACTTATATTTGTTATGGTAATATCTTTTTTATCGCTTGATTTATTCATAACAATTTTTACATATCTTGCATAGATTTTCGGCAAATTCGAACACTCTGTTTTTTCGGTGCTGTACATGGTTGTATTTTCAACATCCGCTTTTGCCGCGCTCATATAATTTTCGCCGTCCGAGCTTAGCATCAGTTCATAGCTGTCAATACCGCTTACCGATGAAATATACTGAGTTACAGCCGCTCCCGTAATCTCGTACACATCTTTCAAATCCGCAATATACGCATTATATTCGTCAAGCTCCGGTTTATCCTGCGAATGAATTACCGTCGGTTTTTCCAATACAACCTCTTCAATCTGTTCGGAATTGTCAACCGGCTTTTCCAAATATCCGAAAATTACAACCTCCGCCGGAATCATTTGCTTTATGCCCTCGGAAATAACATTCGACGTATTGTCCGACACATTGAATTTAACCGATACATAACGCACTTTTGAAGCGTTAAAGGTTGTGCTTGCACAAACAGCGAATAATCCTCCGCCGTTTTTTATTTCACTTTCGGAAGGTGTCGGCGTCATAGCAGACGGGACCGACTTCATATTGTCAAGGCTTTCGCCGACCTTAACCTCAACAACACCGACCTGCGAATATGATTTCGACAGTGACCATGCGTCAACCTGACTTACCCAATAAGAATTTTTAAGGTCAAATATTGCCGTTGCAGTGTTATTTGTCGCCATCCATGTTGACCATGCCGCGCTGTTACCTTCTGTTTTTACGAGACCTCCGCCCGTCATTTTAACACAGCTTTCATCCTGCTTTACCACATCGCCGTCCGAGCCTTTTTCCCATGTATATTTAGCTCCGGTTTCGTAGTTTTCAAGTTCAATGCCTCTTTTTTCATAAATAGCGGCGTCTTCTTTTTCTGCCCATGTGTTGTCGGAAAGGCAATACAGCTTATTAATATTATCGGCTGTTTCCTCTGCCGCAAATGCAGTCGGTATACTCACAAGCATCGCCGCCGTCAGCACAAGGGAAATAATTTTTTTCAGCATAATTTTCCTCCTTTTTTTGGAATAAACAATTATCCTTTGCCGAATAATTACGAATTTTCCTTAACAAAATCTATCAGCTCATCAACCGTTGTATGAGCCATGCAGACAACGGTATCAGCACCGCCGTAATAAATTGTGAGTTTTCCCGTTTCCGCATCGCACAAGGTTGCGCAGGGGAATACCACGTTCGGAACATCGCCGACCTGTTCGTAAATTTCTGTCGGAGCAAGAATATACGGTCTTGTTCTGTACAATACCTTCCACGGCTCATCTCTGTCCAAAAGAGCCGCTCCGGCACTGTATACATATCCGTTGCAGGACAAAAGCACGCCGTGATATATCAAAAGCCATCCTTCGCTTGTTTCAATCGGTGCGGGACCTGCTCCGATTTTTAACTCCTGCCAGCCGATGGTTGTTCCCATAACATGCTTATGATGTCCCCAATATTCCAAATCGGGGCTGTCGCTGTAGAATATATCTCCGAACGGAGTATGTCCGTTATCGCTCGGTCTTGATAAAAGTCCGTACTTTCCGCCTATTTTTCTCGGGAAAAGCACTCCGTTTCTGTTAAACGGCAAAAATGAATTTCCCAAATCGTAAAAGTCTTCAAAATCCTTTGTGTAAGCAATTGCAACGGTAGGTCCGTTCACGCAGTTACAGTATATAATATAATATGTATCTTCTATTCTTACCACTCTTGCGTCATAACCCAAAACCTTTGTTTTTGTGCCGTCCTTGCCTATCAGAGAAATCGGCGTCGGGTCAAGCTTCCAGTTCATTCCGTCGTCACTGAAACCTCTGTGCAGACGAAGTCTTCTTTCCTTGTCGTCTACTCTGAACACACCTGCAAATTTACCGTTAAAAGGAACTGCTGCGCTGTTAAAAACGCTGTTTCCTTTCGGAAGTATGTTTCTTTTTATAATCGGATTTTTTGAAGAACGCCAAACCGGACCGTCCTCTACACTGTTTGTTCTTTCTTCCCATGGTATATTCGGAAGTGCGTCTGCGTAAATTTTGTATTTCATATATGTTTTCCTCTTTCTTAATCTCTTGTTATTACCAACGAATTGTTGCTTTCAACGTATTTTATCTGAGCTCCGGTACAGCTTTCCGCCAAGTCAGTCGGAATCATTGTTGAGCCGCCGAATATTCTCGGATAAGTTGTTGCTACATATGCCTGATTACCGTTTACGCTCGTCATAACCGAGCCTATTCCGATAATTGTTTTTCCCAAAGCCGTTGAGGTTGTTATTCTTTTTCTCATTCCGTCCCATTCAAGCTTTAGATTAAACAAATTCCAAACAGGTCTTATCGGTACAAGAGTGCTTCCGTCAATCTGTGTGACAGTCATAGTTTCCGCTTGCTTTTCTCCGTTTAAGTAAACCTCGGTATTTTCAAAAATCCCGTTTGCAAAAGCAGCCGATACACAAGTAAGTGAAATTGCCGCCGCCAGGAATGCTGATATAATTTTTTTCATACTCACGCTAACCTCCTATTCGTAAATAACCATTACAATATCGTCTCCGCAGTAAAGCATTGCAAATACCTTAGAGTAATCGGACGGATTTTGACGATATGTTTTTATATCGGTATAATCAGCCGAAGACAGCTTATTTGTTTTTGTATTATACTTGTATACATATGTGAATTGGTCAACAAAAAACTTGCTCGTTTCGCTGACCTTTGTTACTGCAGGATTAGCCGCCGATGATGTTACAAGCGTTTTCCCTACCAAATCGTAAGCCGAACGGTAGAACGGATACGCATAATTATTTTCACCCCAGCCGCCCGAAGCATAATTCATGCTCGGTACGCAAACCTCTTTCATATTCACAACATTGTTTGATTCATCAATCGCAAGCGCATAGATATTTCCCGGAGCTATCTCATATTGCAGATTATCCATTGCATCGGTTGTAAGAGTAAATTCTCTTTCCGCATTGGCTGTTCTTCCCGTCCACATACCTTTTACAACAGGTACGGGATCGTCGTCCTCATTTAATCCCTTACCGACCGAATCTATAATAAATACATTGTCCTGATTTTGTACCGCGTTGCTTCCGCCCAGGAAACCTACAACATAATCTGCATAAGATGAATTTGCATTTTTCTTAAACGCAACAACCGTATATTGCTGATTCCACAAGAAACAGTTTTTCGTTCCGGTATAAGCAGCAAATTTATCTTCATTCGCAATATCCGACGGAATACTGAACACCTTGGTGTCCGGACCTATTCTGAAATCGTTTGTTGTCATACTCATAAAACCGCCGCTTTTGTGCGTTTTTGTAATTTTAGAGGTTACCTGTCTGAAAACCTCCGATTTATCAAAATATTTTTCCGATTCATACGAAATATCCGCATATTCCATAGGAATTTGAATTTCGTTTATTCTTCCCTGTCCGTTTTGCTTGAACAGAATAAGCTGACCTCCGCCAAGAGCCGTATCACGCGCAGCATTTAAATTGTCCGCCAAATCCTCAGCGGTTATTACCGCATTGGGGATTTTAACATCGTCGTAGTCGCTGTCTATACGTCCGTCCGCTCCGAGCTTTCTGCCGTTTGTAAATCTGACATTCTTAGCTGTGTAAAGCTTTTCTACTTTACCTCCTTCGGTAAACATTTTTACCAAAACACTGTCAAAATCTTCATCACCCGAATCGTCAAGACTTGCTTTTATCAAATATCCTGACCTCAAACTTCTGTCGCCCAAGGTTTCAAAATATCCCACGCGTCCGTACGGGTCAAGATAAAAAGTACCGTTTGAGCGGATTTTTACCGAGTTAAAAGCGTCTCCCGTTGTCGGATTTGTTCCGAAAAAGTCCGCCGTTACTTTATAAACCTTACCGTCTATTTTTATTTTTGTTTCCTCTGTTGCTTCAACAGAGCCCTTTATTGAGCTTTGCGACGGAACAATAAAGGTTGTAACCTCTTTATCCATGCTCTGCGCCGCAAAGATGACATTATATCTCATAATGTCGGTAAACTTTCTTACCTCTCCGTCAATTGTTGTCACCTGATAAGCCGGAGATGACGCATAAAGGTCAACCGTATATTCTCTTTCGGGATGGAACAAATCCCTTACAACACCGTTTTCCTTGTCAGCTCCGTTTACGACAACAACATCATAATCGGTAATTACCGCTACATCATATTTTCCGTTGCCGTCATTGTCGATAAGCTTAACTTTTCCGACAGCCGGAGTATATGCGTCAAAATCACCCAATATATTTTTTCCGTTATAAATAATATTTGTGGTTTTTGTTATGGATGCTGTTTTTGACTTATTCAGCTCTGCACCGGTATAATATGTATATTTCAGATTATTTTTGTCGAAAGAATTTATATTCTCCGCATCAATTTCGATAACTCTGTCATTGTCATGAGCTTTTGCATAAACAATAACTTTTTCGTCATCGCTGTTGTTTCTGTAATAAACATCAGCATCCTCACCGAAAATACCGTCAAGCGACAGTAAATCCGTATAATACTTTTCTCCGCCTATTATCACTTCGCTTGTGTAAGTCGGATTAAAGCCCGACAAAGCCGAAAATCTCAAAGCCTGAACAATTCCTCTTCCGTAGCCCGCGTCAAGCACCTCGGTAAGATATGTTTTTCCTGCCGTTGTTGAAAGATTTCCCAGCTCGGTCATTTCCCATTGCAAAATTTCGGTATCAAGCGCATTGTAAAGCATTATTACAAGCTGCTCTTTTGTAAATTTTGAAGATGACGGAATGGATTTTGTTATTCCGAGCGATGAAGCGTAAGCACTGTAATCCGTTTTTACGGCTTTTCCGTATCCGAGTACATTCAAAATCATGAATGACGCTTCCTCAAGGTTTGCCATATCGTACGGTCTTAACTCTGTCTCATCTCCGACTATTCCCAAAAGTCTCGCATTGTAAGCATCACGCGCAATCGGGTCATTTGAGCTTACATCGGTAAAGCCGGTATCACCCTTTGAAAAGCTTACATATTTGTCCTCCGGCATTGCGCCCACCAACGCAGTAATAATTTCTCCTCTTGTAACCGAAGTGTTTGGCGTATAAACCGAATTTTCATCGAAAAATCCGAGTGAACACAAAATATCATATTTATCATCCGTGCTCATTGCCGCATGTGCCGGCAGCGATATTGATAATGACGATATCATTATTATCATCGCCAGCAATAAAGATAATTTTTTCTTCATGCTGATTTTTCCTCCCTTTCCTTTATTATCTTGATATTAGTCCGTAAATCATCCTTGCCGCCTCGGCTCTTGTCGCAAAGGCTTTAGGCTCGAATTTTCCGTCTCCCTTGCCGCTCATTATGCCGGCTGCGCGAAGTGCATGAACCGCTTCTTTTGCATACTCGGAAATTTCACTTTCGTCCGCAAAGCTTTCGTCATTTGCCGCGCCCGATATTTTTCCGGCTTTAACCGCGGCTCTGTATGCCATAACCGCCATGTCTTCTCTTGTTATTTGAAGACCCGTTCCAAAGTTATTTTCGTCAACTCCGAACACCACTCCGTTATTAACAGCCGATGCAACATAGCTCTTGTACCATGCACCGTCCGAAACATCCGAGAAATCACATGAAGCATACGCATCATACAATCCGCATGCAGATATTATCATTTTCGCAAACTGCTCTCTCGTAACCTGTCCCTGCGGGTCAAATTTAGTGCTGCTTACTCCGCTTACAATACCTTTATTGTACAAAGCAACTATGCTTTCTCTTGCCCATTCCGCAAGACCCAAATCATCAAACGTTCCGCTGCTCGGCTCGGTCGTTTTGGAAATGCCCGCCGCAGCGTTATTGTTTCCGCTGCTTGAAGAAGAGCCGCCTCCCGAACTTCCGCCGCTGTTACCGCCGCTTCCGCCTTGATTTCCCGAATTAGTGTTTTGCGCCGCAACAACTGCCGCATTGAATGCCTCTTTAACCTCGGCTATACTCGAGTAATTGTTCTTGCCCGCCAAAATACTGTAGACGGTATTTTTCTTAGAGCTGTCCAGAGTGTTAAATGCCGAATAATTCGCACCCGCTGCGGTAAGATAAGCTTCCGCCGCTGTAAGTATTCCCGCATTTTCGGTATAATTGGTTATTCCGTTAAGCTTATTTAATATAATTACCGTATTAAAATCATTGCAGAAATCAACTGCCGACCGGTAATTTTTTCCCGCAAAGTTTGCCGATACAGCTTGCGCATAAGCATCATCCGACATATAATAATCCTTGTAAATCAGATTATCTTCAAAACCCAGCTCTTTGTTGTAGTTTCTTATGATAGTTATAATATCTGCTGCCGAGGATTTGTTTATATCGGTAACAATTGCCGCTTTAACAGCTTCCTTTGCCGCGCTGTCCGGGTCGGTAAAATTCATACCCGCCATCATTCCCGCAATCGAGTCAAATACTTCATCTTCGGAATATTTCGCCTTGATTTCATCTACCGTAGTAATTCCCGAAAGAAAATTCGGATAATTCGTGAATACCGCTTTCATGAGCTCTTTTGAGCTTGCTGTATTAAGTGCATTCATAAGCGCCGTGCTTGTCGCGGAATCCAGCATCAGTTTATATTCGTATTTTGTGTCACCGGTAGAATCCGTAATATAAATATTATAGTTTCCCCAAGTCGCAAGCGTTTCCGGAGTATATACAAAAGTAAATTCTCCCGGGTCTGCCTGTTTTAAATATGCAACAGCGTCAATTTGCTCCGCTGCTGTCATCTGCTCCAAGTCTTCCTTTTTAATTCCCGGCTTTAACACTCTCAAAGTCACTTGTCCGCTGCCCTCGCCCGAGCCTGTCACAGTGAGCTTTTGACCTGCGGCATTGTAATCAACACTTTTAATCACTGCCGCACCGGCTGCCGATTGAATAAGCATTGCTGCCGTTAAGCAGCATAGTAAAAGCTTCTTTTTCATTGCTCTTTCCTTTCTGTCTTTATATATATTTATTTACCGAATACGCTTGTTTTTGAAAGCGATACTCCGCTCATTAAGCTGTCCCATACATACGTTTCGACCGTAACACCGTTCTCTCCGTTTAAATTGAGAGTATTATCAAACGGAATTTGTCCGTGTGCGTCCACAGCTCCCGAGGTAAAGGTCATATCTATTATGTCACCGTTTTTGTATGCGACCGAAATAATGTTGACATTACTTCCCTCATCTGCGGTTGATTTTGCTTTTCCCGATATTCTGACTTCATACTGTCCGTCCAGCGAAGCAAGCTCCGCTCCCGCTGCATTTTTGTATTCCAGTCTGCCCAAGTCCATTTTATCTGTAGAGTCGTTTTTAATTCTGAAACCCTTTAAAACAATTTCATTGAGCGCAATCTGATTTTTCTCGGTCTTCATCAAGACTCTTACATATCGGCACTTAACCGGATCAAAATCCTGCTTTACCCAGTGATTTGTTTTTGCGGCGGCAATTTCCGAACTGTAGTCCGATTCAACCTTATTTACCGAAGTAAAGTTTTTACCGTCATCGCTTACGAGTACCTCTGATGTTTTCATAAATGTAGCTGTACTTGCAACATATTCCAGTACGTCAACCCCAGAAACATATGCTTCTTCTCCGAGGTTAAAGGTTACACATGCCGTTCTTACATCCCAGCAGCCGTGCGTTACGGCTCCCATATCCACACTTCCGAAGCCTCCCTGCAAAAGCTTTGTGCAATCGGAATCCATTCGTGCCATTTCGGGAACAGTATGTCCTCCGGCAATATCATTTCCGCCCAAGCCGATTATATCTGCGTCATACGCATATGTGATACCTTGAATTATATCCTTTCCGTAGCCTGCATACACTGATTCGGAATAATTCTTTGTCAAAACCGACATGGTTGTTCTTTTTTCCAAAGCGTCAAAAGCGTTTTCCAAAGCAACCTTTGCGTCATAAATCGGTTTACCCTCTATCGAAGAATCGTAATAAACCTTTTTAGCTGCATCATATGCCGCTTTATATGCCGCATAGCTCTCGCTTGTGTAAGCGTCGCCGCCCTCGATATAGCAATTTTTCAAAGCTTCGGCAAGCTTTTCTCTCGAATACGGATTTTTAAAGCCGTAAACTTCTATTTCGGAAAGCTCATATGCGCTTACCGCTCTTATCGGATCTATCGGCTGTCCGATATTTACCGTTATTTTTATATATCTCGTATAAACAGACGGAAAATCAGCCTTTGTTTCGCGCTCAAAAACATACTTCGAGGTTGCTCCCGCACCCTCCTGCAAGCTTTTATCCGCCTCTTTTTCCGCAACCTTGCTGTAGTTCACTCCGTCTTCGCTCACATTTATAATACAGCCGTCTATATATTTTCCTATTCTTCCGTTTTGTTCAAATTTTGAAAAAATATCGGTTCCCGTTACATATGTAAGCTCTCCCAAATCATATACCAAATCCATTGTCGAATAAGAAGATTTGGAAAAAGGTGAATAAACGTCCTTTACCCCATCCGATAAGTTTGCGTCTTCAACCGCTGTCCCGTTAATCGTATATGAAAGATTTTTCGAAACATTCTGCGGCTCTATCACATATTCCATATTTTCCGCAGCGTTTTTAAGCTCTGCATATGCACTGTCAACAGCCGCCTGTTCCGCGTCTGCATTTGCCGATACCTCTTTGGCTTTTTCCAAAGCTGTATCAAATACATTTTTGCTTTCCTCTTTCACAAATTCGTTTCCGGTAAAGTTTTTCACCATTTCTATGAGCTTGTTAAGCTCCGTTTTATCCGCGTCAACGGCAAGCGGTTTTATTTGCTCTTCCTCCGTCTTGCCGGCATTTTCCTCTTTTACAGCCTCTTTTACAATATTTTCCTCTTGTTTCTCTTCCGTCTGTTTTTCCGGAATCGTTTCCGAAGCTTCTTCGGCAGGCTCTTCTTTTACTTCATTTTGAAGCTCGGCGATTTTCACCTCACCGACATCAATTTTTTCCGCCGTATCCTCTGCAAATACTCCGGCGGTGTTTATAAGCATTGCCGTAAAACACATTAATGCAATAAGTTTCCTTTTCATTTAAACAAACATCCCCTTTCCGATGTTCTTTTATAGTATGCTGTCTGTTGTCTTTTTTCACGCTTTAACTTTTTGTATTATTCGGGCGACCGCTCGTGGG
>CAKSJU010000042.1 GCA_934463455.1 uncultured Clostridia bacterium
AAATAATAGCTGCCTTTAAAAGCGAGGGTAAAAAGCTTTACCCCAATTCGAAAATAACCGTCGGAGAAACCTTTGATATAGGTCCGGAATTTGCCGTTTCGGACTTTAAATACAAGCGTCACAACGAGGTTTGCGAGGGAACAATTTCCGAGCTGGACGGTCATGCTTTTCTGAATTCATACGGCATTTTAAAGGGTGACGATTATCCGTATGCCGGTTTTCCGAACGGTATTCCCGACAATACTCCTTTCGGAGCATTTCTCGGCAGACAAACGCAGCACCTTTTTGACGACATCGGTTTTGATTATTTATGGCTTTCAAACGGAGTCGGTTTTGCGCCCAATCCGTGGAGCGGAACGGGAGCGGTGTATGACGGAAAAGAATTTCATACCGAAAATCTTGAAGAAGTTAAAGAAAAAATCTTCGGTTTCTGGAAATGCTTCCGAAAAGAATGTCCCGAATATCCCGTTGAAAACCGCGGTACGAACTATTCCGCAGGAATAGATTACGCTTCGGACGCGGTATGTCTTTACGACATATACAAAGCAAACTTTAACATACTTCCGCCTCCAAACTCCCCCTGGGCAGCACTTGACGATGACTACGGTCTCGAGCTTATGGGGCATTTGACGAGAAATGCCGAAATTCCGGGCAGCGACTACATGTTCCGATACTATATCCACGACCCATGGTGGGTAAATTCACCCTGGTATGACCGATACAATTCCCGCCCGCATGACATATATCTGCCGATGTCGCTTTCACGCATAGACGAAAAAGGCAATACCTGCCCGGCAAATACTTTCAACATCCTCTCAATAGACAACACCTTCGGAAATATGCCGAAAAACTGCGTGAATGAGACAATCCCGCATATTCTCAAAGCTGAAAAGGATGCCTCGGACGAGCCCGCACCAATAGTTTGGGTTTATCCTTTCAGAGAATATACAACTGCAAAAGAGGAATATAAATTAAAAGAAATGATGTCGGACGATTGGTTTATCTGCCAGGCAATAAACGACGGATTTCCGCTTTCATCAATCGTATCATGCGATAATTTCAAAAAGCACGATAAATCCGTTTATTCAAAATCCGTAATTGTCACTCCGGTACCCGAAGAGGAGGAAAGCGCCCTGCTTGACTATGCCGAAAATGGCGGAAGAGTAATTTTTTACGGAGCTGTTGACCACGCTTCGGAAAAATTTTTGAACATGTTCAAAATAAAACTCACCGGCGGACACGACAGCGAGCTTGAATATGACGGAAATCATTTCCCCGATATTCATGAAGACGGAATATATCCGAACACTCTGAAAGTGTGTGAGTTTATGTCGAACGGTTATATAAATACAATCGCTGAGGGTGATAATAATATAAAGGCGGGCAGTTTTGACATAAGTGCCGAGTATAAAAATTCCGTATGGTACCGGGCAACCAACGGAGGCGAGCTGCGAGAGGACGGACGGCATGTAAATCCGTACGACGGAGGAAGCTTTGCAAAAGGAGAAACGCTCTTCAGAAGTGCTTTGGCTAAATTGGGTTATGATATAAAATTCAAAAAGCCGCACGGCAGTACTGCAGCACCGACAATTATGATAAACAGAAGCAACAATGCTCATATTTTCTCGGTATATTCCCCGAGCACTACAGTGGAAACAGCATTAAAATTCCCTCTCGGCGCGCCAATATTGGACGCGGGAGAAACCGTTCTCAAAAACGGATGTTCCACATATAATTTTTCAAAAGCCGAACATCGCGAGTGCAGAATGTTTGTTGAGCAAAATGACGGAATTATCGGCGTGAGAGAAGTCGCTCCGGTAAGCTTTAAATACAGACGCCGCATAAAGGTATCCGGGTTGAAAAACGCAACCGTACGCTTTTTCGGAGAAAGCTACTGTGCGGAAAATATAAAAGCCGTCCTTAATTCCTGCTGTGACGCATGGTATGACGCAGATTCTTTTGACGGCGGAATTGTCCGCTCGGAAGAAAACGGAACATATTTCGAAGCACGCGGCGTAAGCGGTACAATGGTATTTTCTATGCCGTATCCGGATAAGATGGAGTAAAAAAACTCCGGAACGCAAACAGGAGATATAAAAAAGCTTTTGATAAAAGCTCCGCCTGCGGGCGTAGGAATAAGGTAGCATTTTTGATTTTCCGTCATTGCGTTTTACGCAATTTCCTACAAATTAAAAAGGCGGTGTACTTTTTGTACACCGCCTTACCTTTCCGCAGTAATCGGAAAAAAGCTATGAAATTACAAACCGCTTAGTTCCTTTTCATCATCACATCTGCCTCATATTTTTTCATTTCGGCAATCCAATCCATTCCTACAGGAACTCCTGCCTTAAGGCAAATATAATCCCAAACAGCGTTAATCGGCAAATTCTTTGTCTCATCCAAAATTGCGAGTCTCTCGGTGTATCTTCCCTCAAGCTCTGCCCTATCAAGCATTTCGTAAGGCTCAACAAGTGCTTCTGTAAGAGCTTTGCCCGCTGCACGAAGTCCGATTGTAAATGCCGCAACTCTGTTAATTGTGGCATCAAAATAATCCAGACCCATAAATACTTTACCGCTGTTATAAAGCTTTCCTCTTACAACCTGTTTCATAACATCGGTCAGGTCATCGCCCTGTATAAGTACATGGTCACTGTCCCATCTTATACCGCGGCTGATATGCAGCATAATTGTATCGACAAATTTATAAACAGACGAAATTTTATCTATAATTGTTTCGGTCGGGTGATAATGTCCGGTATCCATGCAAACACCAACTCCGTTTTTGACCGCATATGCCAGATAGAAATCATGCGAACCTACGGTGAAGCACTCCTTACCTATTCCGAACAGCTTGCCCTCCATTACGTCGCGCATATTATTTTTATCATATTTTACTTCTAAAATTCTGTCCAGTGCCTCCTCAAGATAATCTCTGTATCTGAAGCGATTTGCCGGTACATCCTTCATTCCGTCCGGAATCCAGATATTGTTTACGCAGGTTTCGCCCAGCTCCTTACCTATGTCATTAGCTAATTTTCTGCCGTTAATTCCCGCTTCAATCCAATATTCTCTTGTTGCTTTATCGTCGCTTGCAAGTGAACAGCCGTCTTTCATCATCGGATGAGTAAAGAAAGAAACATTGAAGTCCATTCCGTAGCCTTTTTCCTTTGCCCAATCAACCCATTTTCCAAAATCCTTTATGCTTACGTCTTTTCTGTCGGTTGTTCCCGGTTCTCCGTACATTGAGTGCATGTTCACGCGCGGCTTGCACGGAGAAAGCGAAAATGCTTTTTCTATATCCATTCTCATTTCTTCGCCGTTTCTTGCACGACCGGGATAGCTGCCCGTTACAAGATTCTCCGAGGCAACTCCGTCATGCTTTTCAAAGCCGACAACATCGTCATCCTGCCAATTATGTAAAGAAATCGGAATGGTAGAAAAAATTTCGACAGCCTCGTCGGTATCTACCCCCAAGTCTTTATAAACAGCCTTTGCCTCCTCATAATTTTTCAAAATTTGTTCTTCGTTTCTCATTCAGCATTTTCCTTTCTTTTTTTATTTACATTTAATATAATTTACTCCGCTGCGCATTTTCTTGCCGTCATAGTACACCTCTGCGGCAAACGGAGCTTCTATCTTAAGCTTTATTTCATCGCCGTCACGCTTCCACTCAACCGCTATGCGCCCTCTTACCGTATCGCAATAACCCTTTGCATAGGTAAGCTCCTTAAAGAAATACGGCTTTATTTCTACTCTTTCAAAGCCGGGATAATTCGGATTTACCCCAATTCCTACAATTGTTTTCATCATCCACGACATAAAATCGGAATACATATGATGATTCTGTGATTCGGTCATCTGCCATGTTTCGCACAAGGTTGTTGCTCCCGCCTCAATCCAGCTTATATATGACGGGAATCCCTTTGCAGTAATTATCTTGTACGCATAATCCTGAAGTCCGCATTTGTTAAGGGCAATATACAACCGTCTTATACCGACCATTCCGCAGTCATGGTGAAAGTCCTTTTCTTCAACCAATCTTTTAAGCTGCTTTGCAAGCGGGGCAAGCTCATCATAAACATCATTATATATAAGCATTGCAACGGCGGTCTGCTTTTCTATTGTACACATGCCGTCCTCTCTTATATACCTTTCCTTTGTTTCCTTAATCTCTTTTTCCAAAAGTGCCGAGGTATCATCGTCTGTTTTGCCGCAAAGCTTTTGTGCCAAAAGTGTAATCTTCAAAAACTTTATGGTGAATATTTTGTTTATAAAAGCCGCTCCGACTTTGTCGTTATCGTTCGGGGCTGCCCAATCGTCAAGTCCGTAGAGTATATCTCCGTCCTCATTTTTGCATCCCTGTAAATACCTATTGTACTTTTCGAAATAGGGCAATCCCCTTTTCAAAAGACTGTCATCGCCCGTATGTAAGTATATGCGGTATGGGATTTCAAACAAAGTTCCCTCCGAAACAGGTCCGTTACCCCATTCATAACCCCAACCCGGAGTCGGTACGATTCCCGGCAGCATGCCGTCATCTCTCATAGCGTCTAAAATATCCTGCCACCATTTTTCGTACATTCTTTCAACCTCGAAATTGGTGAGCATTTGCTCCGCCGTTCCCTGAGCGTCGTTCATCCAGCCGAGCTTTTCCCTTGTCGGACAATCTGTCGGCATATAGAACAGATTTGAGTATGTCGCCATGATACCCATATCGTACAGCTTATTTAAATTTTCATCCGAACATTCAAAGCTGCTGCGTCTTTCTATATCCTCATGCACAAAAAGTGCTGTCAGCGTATTTTTGTCCGGATTTTTAAGTCCGGTAACCAAAATGTATCTGAAACCGTGATATGAGAATAACGGCGTCCATATATCCTCATTTCCGGAGCAGATAAATTCATCTGTCTGAAATCTTTTGTCCGCGTAAAACCGAGGATTTTCCATACCCTTATAGTCTATTTCATTTTTATCGTTTATACATTCTCCGTATTGAAGAATAATTTTATCGCCCGAGGATTGTTTAACTGCCAGTCTTACAATACCGGACATATTTTGTCCGAAATCAAAAAGATACTTATTTTCGTCAACCTTTGTTATTGATTTCGGTTCATATTCGCCGCAGACTCTTATAGGCTCGCAAAGACATTCTCTGAACACGCCCTTCGGCGGAGTATCATCCTCTCTTGCAAAGTCCCATTCGCTGTCGTCAAAATCAAGGTTCTTCCAGTTTTTGTCGTAAAGTCTTGCGTCGAAGCTTTCGCCCTCTCTGAGTTGATTGTAAAGAGACGGAGATTTTAAGGTGTATTTCCAGCTTTCATCACTTTTTAAAACAATCTTTCCGTCAATTTCAAGCGACAGTATAAACTTGGGAATATCTCTCCAAGCGGCTGTATCGTAGTCCCATGCGGTTTTTACACCCTCATTGTACCAGCCGTTGCCCAAAACCACCGCAAATATGTTTTCACCCTTATTAATTCTTTCGGTCACGTCATATCTGTTATACCAAAGAGTTTTTTCGTAATTGCTTACCGGTGCGGTAAACAAATCCGGCGTAAGCTCCTCACCGTTAATATAATAATATCCGTAGCCCAGACCGCAAACGGAAAGTACCGCTTTTCCGACAGTTCCCTCAAAATTGAATTTCTTTCTGAACATCGGTGCATAATCAAGCCTTGACGGATCAAATTTTTCGTTCGGTTTTATAAATTTAATATTCTCAAACGCCATATATCGTCTCTCCTTTTATACAGTTAGTTGTTTAAGTAACATTTTGCAATTAATACAATATCATACATGGATTTATTTGTCAATAGCCTTGTCCGAAATTTTAAAATGCTTCACTTGTCCGAAATTTTAAAATGCTTCATGCGATATTCTCTCGGAGTTATGCCCACGTTTCTCTTGAATACAACCGTAAAATAATTGGTATCGTCATAAGAAACCTTTCTTGCAATTTCCGAAACAGTAAGCTCCTCCTCCGCAAGCATCTTTTTCGCAAGATTCATCCTCTTTTTGGTTATATATTCAACATATCCTTCATTAACATATTTTTTAAAAAGCTTGCTTAAGTATTTATGCTCTATCCAAAAATTGTTTGCCAGCCATTTTAAAGATATATCCTCGCAAAAATGCTCGTCCACAAACTTTACGACATCTTCTATTTTTTTGTCCTTGTCACGATTTTGTATATTTTCCCCGTCGGTATCATATATATCGCACAGCTCCAAAATAACATTGCTGATCGAAAAATCAAATACCGACCTGTCACCTAAAAGCTTATTGAATTTACGCTCTGTCTCCTCGGTATTTTTAGGCTTTTCTTCTTTTTTTATCAAGTCGAGAATTGTTTCGAAAAGGCGGCTGCTCCACGCAATTATATCGGAATAATAAATATTTTCCTTTCTCGCGCGGTTGTAGGTTCTTACTATTTCGTTTTTTGCAAGCTCAATATCTCCGCTTTCCAGCATCATTACAATATCGCTGAACGCGTCGCTGTAAAAATCGCTCATATATATAACGGTGTCCTCCGAAAACACGGAAATTTCCTTATTTTCTCTTATAGATTGGTTAAGCGCCGTTTTCGCCATTTTATAAATACCCGCAAATTTTTCGTTTTCATTTCCGCAGCACATTCCCGCGTAGCAGCCGCTTAAAAAATCAAAATTCACTGTTTTTGCCGACACAGCCGCAAATTCATAATTATCCGCAAAATAAATATAAATATCCTCCGACTGTCTGCGAAGCTTTTCCAGTATTTCTATTTTGTCATGAAACTTTTCCACGAAAGCAATTTTTCTTTTAACGGCATAAACATAATAATTGTCAAACGGTATAATTCCTTTTGACGAAATATTCTCGTTAATAAGCATATCTATCATATACTCTCCGTTGCCGAGCTGTTCTGCCATGCTTCCGGCGGTATTTCTTCTTATTTTTGTTATACACTTCATTACCGCCGCTTCCAGGTCAACACGTGAAACAGGTTTTAAAAGATAATTTGTAACCTCAGCGTTTATTGCGCGCTGTGCATATTCAAAAACCGAATATCCGCTTATTACTATAAATTCGCATTTTAAAAATTTTTTTATCTCTTCAAGCATTTCAAGCCCATCCATAGAGTTCATTTTAATATCGGTTATTATAATATCGGGATTATATGTCTTTGCCGCTTCTATCCCTGCGCGCGCACTGTCGGCGACGGCAACAATCTCAATATCATAATTTTCCCAGCGCAAAATTTTTTTCATGCCCTCTCTGGAATATTGTTCATCATCTACAATAATCATTTTATACATAGCTTAATCACCGTTTGTTTCAGTATATGGTATTTTAAGTAATATCTTTGTATTCTTTCCCTCATGACTGTATATTTCTATTATACTCTTTTCTCCGTAAAACAAATACAATCGTTTATAAATATTTTTCAATCCGATGTGATTTTCCGAAGATGAATTGTCGTCAAAGCTATTCTTTATATCATCAATCTGAAGCTTAGTCATTCCCACGCCGTTGTCGCTTACCACAATAGCTATCTCTTCACCCACAAGCTTTGCCGTAACTTCTATAATTCCCGGCTTATCGGTCTTGCCTATTCCGTGCTTCACGGAATTTTCAACAAGCGGCTGAATTATAAATTTTAAAATCCGACAATTCATTACCCTGTCGTCAACATCGATATTATAGTCAAATTTATCACCGAAGCGCATGCTTAATATTTTAAAATAATCTTCTATGCTCTTTATCTCGTCGCATATCCTCACCTCTGTTTCGGCAGACAGATTATATCTCAGCATGTCCGCAAGCGAAACAATTATCTCTTCCACCTTATCGCTTTCTTCCGTCATGGACATCATTCTGATAAGGTCTAATGTGTTATACAAAAAGTGTGGATTTATCTGGCTTTCATATGCCATAAGCTGCGCTTTTTTCAGCTGAATTTCCATTTCCATTATTTGGTTTACCTGCTCGTCAAGCTTATCCATCATTTTATTAAACTCAACGCTCAAATATCCGATTTCGTCATTTTTGCTGTATGTTGTACGGCTTTTTAAATTACCTTGACTGGCTTCCCGCATACAGTTTGTAATTTCGTTGATAGGCTCTCCCTGACGTCGGTAAGTCTTTTTTACCTGCAGCAATATAAACACTCCGAAAATCAAAACCATAGCCAAAAATCGCAAAATCACAATATTTTCCGACTTGTTTATACTGTTCAGGTTCATCATATATCCGTATTTCAAATTACATTTTCGTGATTGAGTAAAAAATATATAATATTTAACTCCATTGTATTTATATCTTTTCTTATCATTACTTATAATATCGTCGCAGCTTTTTCCTATCATATTTTTGTCGCTGCTTAAAATTATTTCGTTCGCATCATTTAATATTATAAATTCATCATCTGTTTTTTTAAGCTCAGTACATGCCTTTATTACTTCCTCCGGATTTATTATAATATAAATATATCCTATCGGGACAAGCTGCGTATCATAGTCATACAATTTTTTACAAAGGACAACCGATTGCTCATCGCTCCTCCATATTTCTCCTCCTTTATATTTCTCCAGAATATCAACATACCGTCTCTGCCATTCATAAAATATCTCCGGAGTTCTGCTGCCTATGCTCACCATCTGAAAATCGTTGTCGAAAAATACAACGCCCTTTACGCCTTTAATTCTGTTCGCATAATTCTGCAGTGCCTGCGACATGTTGTACTCGTATATTCCCGCCGAGCCGTACTCCTGCTTTTTGTCAACGATTTCCTTTATTCTTTCGCTGCCCGCATTGTGCAGCACCGAAGCATACTGCTTCAGCTCGGTATCAAAATTCATCTCTCCGGTCTTAAGCAGATTTTCCGAATACTCCAAAGCAACCTTAATTGTATAGTTTCTGTACGAATAGGCGCAAACAGCAAAAATAACGGCTACTGCCGCAATAAAATACATAGCGTAAACATAAAACATTTTAAGCCAATATGAATATATTTTTTTCATTATGCTATCTCCGCCTTAAAATCCTTCAGGGGTGCTCTTTTTCTTATCGGGTATTTTTAAAAAGCACCCCTTTTTTAATATCTTAGTTGTATATTATCATTGCCACCGGCCAGCACATACTGGTAAGAACAACTGCTCTGCTGCAATTTTCTCCCGTGCTTGCATAGTCAAAAATGTCTCCGTCTGAAGCTTTTGTTACCGGGTCTTTTCTCTTTTCGGTATCATACACATACACTCTGCCCTGACTTTGGAAGGTTTTGTAGCTGAAAATTTCACCCACTGCCGTATTTACATTTGAAGCCTCATCGTCAACAATCAATATCTGACCGTCCTCGAATTTTGCGACCTTTCCGAATACCGCTCTGCCGGTTGCGCCCATATTCGAGCCTATTGAAGAAAATCCGCTTTTTATGTTATTCTTATAATCATACTGAACCTTCAGATTGATTATTTCATCCTTGATATTTTTCGAATACTCAATCATCTGCCCCGTTACAAGACCGGAAATGTCAACCGTATTCGCAACAAATATTTTTTCCTCCTTAACCGACGAGCCGGAAAGAACATATAAATTCAATATTCCGACGCCCTCGTCCTCCTCGTTCAGTCCGCGCGAAACCTCTTTTATAATTCCGCGTTCAACGCTTGATGAATCTATCGTATTATTATTTTTTCTTACTACAATAACGTCCGATACGATAGAATCGCTTTTTCCGTATGCAACTATATTATAGCTTGTGTCGTTCTGGAAATAAGACATATCGCGCTTTGTGTAATCCGAAGCCGCACCGCCGCCTATAGGAATTACAAATACAACCGTTCTTGAATCAACCGCAGCCATATTCGTAAACGAATTAACGCCCAAGCCTTTGTAGCCTATACTTGTTGATTCGTATTTTTTGGCAAGCGAGCCTTCAGCGGTATCGTTGCCCTCGGTGTCAATTTTTGTAACTTCACCGTCCGAATTTGTGCGATAACGGATTACCTGCTCCGACAGTGCCGCAATTGCTGACTCTCTGTTTTCCTTAGCTACCTGTACAAAATCGATATAAAATCTCTCAACAACCGGAACATTTTCAATGCTTCCGCTTTCGGTAAGCATCTTCAGATAATATTTTTCTTCTTCGCTGTCATCTTTATACGTTTTCAGCAGATAACCGAAGCTCCATGTCTTTGCAGCTCCTTTGTCGGCACGGAAGCCTACCGCTCTTCCGCGGAAGTCGATATACAAAATACCGCTGTCGCCGATTTTCAAAACCGTATCATATGTTGCTTTAAAACCCGGTGCAATCTTATAATCGGTATCGTTCACCGAAACGTACGGAATATTTCCTCTTGAAATTTCCGAAACGGAGCCTTCAACAACCGCTTCGCGCATTACCGTAAAGCTGTAATACGTTCCTGTGCTGTCCTTTGACCAGGTAAGCACATTTCCCTCCGATATATCGGTGAATTTCAGTTTTTTTCCGTTTCCGTCCGACACGGTTATATTGTCGTCTTCAACATTTTTTAAATCAAGTCCGTTCGTATCGGAGAAATAATCCACAATAGATTTTTTCTCGTAATTAATAGATTTGACAGCCAATGTGTAAACAGGCTTAACACTTATTACATTATACATTCCGTCGCCGTCATTGTCAATAAGCTTTATGCTTCCGTCGGAAATTACAAAGGTATTTTCGTCATAAATTCCGAGCGGAGTATCTTCGTACAATACATCCGCGTCTTTATCGATTCTCGCGGTCATATTTTTATCTTTTTCGCTGTCGTTATATTCTATTTGTTTATCCGAATAGCTTACAAAATCCTCCGCGTCGATAACAAGCTCTTTTGTCTTTTTATCATTTTTCTCGATACAGATAAGCTCTTCGTCATCGTCATCGGTGAAATACGCCGTCACATAGCAGCCTATTAAGTCGCTTACGTCATAATCTCCGATATTGTAATTTACTCCGTCTATGTTAATTTCGTTATATCCCGCGTAGGAATACTCTGTCAACGCCGAGCGATAGCTTCCCTTTACCACTCCTTTTACGGTTTTTATCTTCATTTTTTTCAAAAGCAGAGTATTGTCCGAAACAACCTCGTATTTCGGTTTTTCGCTAAGACTTGTCTGAAGCATCATATCCGTATTTATTGCATTTGACAAAAGTGCTGTCATTCCGTCATATGAAAGCTCCGCATCCGGCGACTGCTTTACTCCGCTTGTAAGTCCCAGCTCCGATGCCACCACATTGTAGGAGTCGGGATAACTGCCTACGGTTTTTGCATACTCCGCATAGCCAAGCAAATTTACAACCGCCGCAGTTGCCTGCTGCACTGTAATTTTTTTGTCCGGCTCAAATTTTCCGCCGCCCATACCGCTCATTATTCCGCTCGCCGTAACAAAATTTATTGCGGCGGCTCTTTCGTCGGTATAAGGAACGTCTATATAATATGTTTCGCCCGAGCCCTGCATATTATCCATACCGAGTATTTTCGAAATTGAAACCGCAAAGTCCAGTCTCGAAACGGTCTCGTCTCCCTTTTTGTCGGTCGGGATAATTTCAAGCTTTTGCAAAATTGCTTTTTCGCTTCCGCTTGCGCTTGTCTTCGCCGACACCGGGAGGCTTTGCAGCGCTATAACCGCGCATAAAATAAATACTGCTATTTTTTTCATATTCTCCCTCCGTCTCCGTTAATTCATGCTTTTGAGAATTGAAGCGATAACAACCGCCATCTGCGCTCTTGTACATGTTTCTTTCGGTCCGAACGAGCCGTTCGGGAAGCCTTTTATAAATCCGCTTTCATTCATAACGCTGACCGCTTCTTTTGCATATTCCGCTATATCCTCACTGTCGGTAAAATCGTTTTTGCCGCTTGATTTAAATTCATATCCCGCCGCCTTTGCCGCTCTGTAAGCAAATACAGCCATTTCTTCACGGGTAAGCGTTTTTCCTATTCCGAAAGTATTTTCGTCCAATCCCATTACTATTTTGTTTTTGTATGCGATTGAAATACTGTCATAATACCATGCCGATTTATCCGCATCGGTAAATCCCGGGTCTTCTCCGCCTTTTATTTCAAATGCGGCAATAATTGTTTTTACAAACTGTTCTCTCGTTACATTGTCATTAGGCTTAAAATCTCCGTTTTCATCGCCGGAAATTGCATTTTTTCCGACAAGAAATTCCACATATTCTCTTGCCCATTCGGCGTCTTTTATGTCTTTTAATCCGCCCTTTACATCATCCTGCGGTTTTGAGGGAGTTTTATCAACCGGTGTTATAACCGTTGACGACGGAGTCCTTCCGCCGCCTCCGCCGGTTCCGCCTCCCGATACATTTGTATTTCCGCCTGTGGGATTTTCCGCCGTTTTCTGCGCCGCCGCAAGAGTATCTGCAGCTGCCGAAAGCTCGCTTATCGATTTGTAATAATTGCCCGAAAGTCCCTTATATATGCTTGTCGGGTCTTTTATTCCGCTTAATTTAGCGTTCCAATCTATAGTTACGGTACCGGGATATTTTTTCAAAAGCTGTTCCGCCTCACCGTATGTTTTTACATGGCTCAGGCTTACAAGAACAATTTGTTCCGCCGCCGTATTTTTAAACGATTTATAGTCCTTAACCCCCGCGTTCGTCATATATCCGAAAAGCTCGGTTTTTTGTTCATCCGTAAAGGTTTTGTATAAGTCGTAATCTTCAAGGTTATTAAGTTCAAGAATATTTTCGTATTGGTCGGCAAGAAATGCAAAATTACTCTTGTTTGCGGCATTTGTTAAAATAAGCGCCGCCGCATTCTTTTTGTATGAGCTTGCCGCAGCTTCTGCGTCCGCAAAAGGTTTATCCGCTATAACAGCGGCTCCCAAAGCATTTTTATCCATTGCATTTGCTTCAAAATCCGATATATTAAGCCCGTCGGCGTTTTGTGAAAACAATTGCGCCATGCCCGCGGGAGTTGTTTCGGAATTTACGCTGTCAAAGAAATTTTGCAAATCCGATTGTGCCATAATTTTAAAAACTACCGGAGCATCGTCTCCCACGCAAAGCTTATACTCTCCGCTTGCGTTTGTAACGGTGTATTTGTAAAGAAAAGTTCCGTCCTCGTTTGTCTTTATATTTTTAAGTATTTGATAAATATCTTTTATGTTGCTGCCGTTCGGGTCTGCCGCTGTTTCGTCCGCACCGGGATTTACAACAGCCAATGATACATAATCCGCATCGCTTTTTCCCGATACCGCAATCTCGGTTTTTGTATCGCTGCCCACTAAATTCTGATTTACTTCAAAGCTTGTCAAAACCTTAGCCTCGGCACTTATTGCGGAGAGTACAGAGCAAATTACAACCGCACGGCAAATTCTTTTTTTCATATTAAATTTCATAGCTTTTCCTTTCTTTAAACAGGGTCTTTTACCGCTCCGTTTATATAGCCCCTTTAAGGGGCGGAGAGTTTCCGCCCCTTCTAAAAGGCTTTTACATTATTGTTTCGGAACTATCGGTGTCATTTCGCCCAGGCTGTTCCAGAAGTAATAGTTTACACTTCCTATATTTTCCGAATTAACATTAATGGTTTTTGTTATCTCGGCATTTTTGGTTTTTGCCGAAATCGTTACCGGAACGTCTATAAGCTCTTCACATCCGTTAATTGCAATAATTATGCTGCCCGAAACACTTTCCGCCGTATAATTATTGAATTTGAAGGTTACGCTGTTCGCACCGGTCTGCGGTTTTGCGTAAACCGTTTCGTTTTTGGTATAATATGCCTTGTTAAGAGCCGCGTTTGCTGATGCAAGGGCATTGCCCGTCAGATATTCCTCATGATTTTTCCAATTGTCGTTTGCTATAACGTACAGGTTTCCGTACTTAAATGCGCAAACCTTGCCGTTATCGGCTGTAGCAAGCGTCATTGCTCCCGCGGGCGGATTAAGGATTTGTACCTTGTCGCCGCCGAGCGTTGAAAATTCGTTTGTATAGTATTGGTCAATAGCCGGAATCTGACCGAGGTCATATCTTAAGCCCATAACCATAACATTTTTCTTTGCAGCAAGCGTTCCGAGCTTTTCATCGATTTCTTTTCCGTAAACCTTTGAAAGAGGAGCGTTCTTAATATTAATTATAATGGTATCTGCGGAAATGTCAAGATTATTTGTTCCCATTACATAAGCTCCGTTCGAAAGAACTGTATTATTATACAAATCACTGTCATTTTCCGGAATTACCGCTGTTCTCTTATTATGAGCGATGCTTGTACCGTTCCAATTCCATGTAGCCGTCGGAGCCGGATAAATCGCATAAATCTGCTCATTTGCGCTTCCCTTTGTAATCTGTGCGGGATTCAAAGCCGCCGCATATTCTCCGAGCCATCTGTACATCTCAGGCTTTTCGGTATATGCATATGCCTTTACATACTCGTTTCTGTTATTGAAAACAAAGTCATATACGCCCTTTGCGCCTGCCGAATAAAGCGAATTGAAATGCTCATACATTGTCTTTTTATCACCGTAGCTTACAATACCGCTTTCTTTCTTTGCAACAACGTCCGATGTGGTATTCGTTTCGGTTACGAGATTCCACATAGTCTTTGCCGACTGTCTGCAAAGTGCTCCCGCAACTGCGGTTTGTTCCGCTACGGTTTCAAATGAGCCGTACGCTTCCGCACCGATACCGTCATGACCGCCTTTGACATTTGAATTTACAAAAAACGGATTAATGTACTGAACGTTTTTGTAAACAACCGGAATATCGCTGTTTGTCTTTATAACATCCGCCGTATCCGTAAGATATGCTGCAAGAGCATATTCTCTGTACAGAACGCAGTCATCCCACAGGCAGCCCGAAGCACTGTTATATGAATAAATTTCGTTTGTGTCCGCTTTTGCAAGAATTGTTGTTCCGTTGTTTGTATTTATCGGCATCATTCTTGCCGCGTCCGCAAAGCTTGTAACCTCCGGAGTAATCTCCCATGCGCTGTTCAAAGCTGCAACGGTTTTATATTTGTTTTCCAGCCATGCTGCATATCCCGCTACATATTCTTCATTGTAAGGAACAAAGCATTCCGCCGGATTTGAGAAAGCAATCTCATTATATGTCGGGTCAACAACAAGTCTGAAACCGTCGCCGAAGCTTACAACAGTGAAAAGCTCATTTAATTTTTCAAAGGTTGCCGCCTTTTCCTTTTCGAATATATTCGGAACCGTAATCTGCGCACCCTTGACATAAGGCAGGAAGCAAACTGTCTTTTCCGCGTCTGCCGCATTTAAGCCCTCTGCTTTAAAGGTAACCGTGCTGTCATTCTTAGTGTACGATGCGTCGCCTCTTTGTACACAGCTTCCGTTTGAAATTACATAGAATTTCGCATTAATTTCTTCCGGATAACCCAATTGTTTTAGCTTAACGTTTACACTTGCTTCGGAAGCACCTGCCGCTGCCGTTGCTTTTATCGCATTAACATTCGCTCCGATATAATAGCCGTCATATGAATTACTTGTTGCTGCGCTCGGCTGTATGCCGTAACGGAAACCGTGCTCGTCAAGGTATTGTGTAAAATAATCCCATGCCGCAAGATTTTCTTCGGTCAGCTTGGCATTGATATATAAATCCTTGATGCCTCTTCTTTCAAGCTCCTCCAAAACATTTAAATCGTTCTTAAGCAAGGATTTGTTTGAAACAGGGCTATCACTGTTATAGGACTCGATAAATTCCGAGCAGAACATTCCGCCCATCGGAACAAACGGTTTACCGTCCCAAATCATAGCACCACTTTGATTTACATACCAGAAATGGGTGTTTCCTGTTTTCTTGCTGTAATAATTACCGTTTGAAAGCGGTTTTGCGTCCGCGCCGTTTTCTACCGTAAACGATGCCGCAGCACTCTGTGTTTCAAAGCCCTGCACGCCCATTTTAACGGTGTATTGTCCCGCGGGGATTTTCGGAGCAGCAAAATTGAAAGTATATTCTCCTGTATTTTCCGAAATATTTATTTCGTCAAAATCCGAAACTGCCCACAAAACTCCGTCCTTGTAAAATTCGAGACGTGCCTTTGCCACCGCTTCCGCATTTGCCGAAATTGACGCTGTCGCCGTTGTTCCGGAAATATTTAGTGCACTTACTGCCGCTGTCTTTTTGATAATTTCGCCGTTTCCGAGAGCTGCCTCCGCAACGGTTATCCATTCGGCATTTCCGCCGGTGCGTACCTTAAGCTTATAATTTCCGTCCGGAGCATAGCTCGGAACATTTATTTTGAATCTTTCGGTATAATCCTTGTTTGCTTCTCTGTTTTTAAGAAGAGGATTAGGTCTTTGAAGTATCGAATTTACCTTTTCGCCGTTCCACTCCAGTTTAATTTCATAAATAACATCCGCGTCCGTAGCCGCTGTCAGATTTGACATAAAGCTTGTTTCCAAATCCTTGCCTCTTTCAAAAGCAATTACTCCCGCGTTCGGATTTTGAGATACCGTCAAAGGAAGATTGCTTACATCGTAAGGACTTCCGTCACTTTCCGGCAGCCAGTTCCACGAAGTCGGAACAATAACTATTCTGCCGACCGCTGACAAGTATCTGTTTGTTTTGGGATCGAGAATTGCCCTTAAGGACATTGTATGTGCCGCCCCGGTAAGCTCTGTTGTCGCAATCTTGTGCCATGCGGTCGAATACTGTCCGATGCCTATGCCCGACGCTGTATTTTTTCCGTATTTTGCCGCTGTGCTCGGAGTATAATTTGCACCCGTATAGTCGTCTATCGAATATTCAATCAGTGTATCGTAATTTGCTCCGGTTATTGAATCAACCCATATATCATAGGTATTTGTGTTTGCCAATCTGAATGCGAAATCCAGCTGCGGCGCTTTTTCCGGCATCGGATAAGCCGTGCTGCCGTCCGCAAGCACCTGCATTACTCTTTTCGATTCTGTGTAGCCGTTATTTGCCGTATAACCGTTATTTGCGGAAATATACGCATAATCGCCGATTTTCGGTTCTTCATAGTTACCTTTCGGAGTATAGTTCCACAGCTTCGGAACAACCGCAACCGCATCGAACGCGAAGAACCACTGTCCTCCTTCAGCTCTGCTTTCGTCTACTCTTATAGTAATTGTATGTTCTCCCGCAGCAAGACTTTGCCTTGCAATTCTGTACCACTGCATCGGCACACTGCTCCAGGAAGTTCCTATTCCGCCAATCGAGTATATGCTGTCGGAAAGTCCGACTGCGTTGTCCTTCATATAAGCAAATTCGCCGTCGTCAATTTTAAACTTCGCCTGCGATTGATAGCTTACGCCCTGCAGGGTTGATAAAATATCAATATCAAAGGTTGATTTTTTGCTTACCTCAAAGGTATATGTTATGTCGTTCGTTTCCGCGTCTGTTCCGGTATGGTCAACCTTCATATATGTCTTGCCGCTTGCCGCGTCATTTGTTTCACTGACAAACCTGCTGCCGTCCGGAACATCAAAATTCTCCGCTTCAAGCCACGCATATTCCTTAGCTTCCGGTTTTACCGGCTCTACGGGAACAGGCGAATCAACCGGCGACCATTTCCACGATTTCGGCGAAAGCGCAAATGCGTTCATAGCTCCGATATATCCGTCATCATTGTATCTGTTCAGCTTGAATGTAACCGTGTGCACTCCCGCTGTAAGATTTACCGTCTTTGCCTTTTGCCACTGTGTTTTAATACCGTAATAATAGCTCTCGACAGCCTCTCCGACAAAGCTTCCCGATGCGGCTGTGTATTCGCCGCCGTCTATTGAATAGGTCAGTTTTCCCGCCCAATCGTTGTTTACATTTTCAATCCAGAAATCGTAATTTCCGTCATTTGCAAGATTTACTTCATAGATAAGAGTATTGTTTTCCTCTTGCGTCCACATACATACCATAGTTGTATTTCTTACAGGACTCTGTGCCCAATTTCCTGTCTTTACCGCATAATCCTTTGCGTAAGAAAATCCGTATTCGGTTGCCGGGTCGG
>CAKSJU010000043.1 GCA_934463455.1 uncultured Clostridia bacterium
CTTCAAAAACTTTCTTCCTTCCATAATGAACCTCCTTAAATTTTTTTATTTATATCCACATTTTAAAAATGGATATTGTAATGGTGTATCCCTGTGCGCCCCTACTTTATATCACCGTATAAAAAAATCGGACACATGGGCTTCATGGTTTCAAGACTTTCCCACAAAAACAGCCTGCCGCCGTTATATAACTGCATCCCTTCCGGTATCGACACCGTGTTATCGCCTGCAGCAAAGGCCTGCGTTACGGGTGTCACAGCAGATAGCTTTCCGCTTGTATCATACCTTGCAAACACGACCGTATAGGTTCCCGCCTCCCGACAGGTCACAAAAACCGTTCTGCCGTCATAGACTATGGCATTATCATAAACCGGTGGCGTGTTGTCATACATATTCAAAATCAGCGTTTTATATGCATAATCCGCATCTTTTCCATTGCCGCGTATGGCCATAATCTCAATCGTAAAGCGCCCGGTTTCTGTCGGTATGCCGCCGATGATACCGCTTTTTTCGTTAAAGGTCAGCCCTTCCGGCAAAACAGAGCCTTTCATCATTTCCCAGCTTATCGGCATTTTAGGGTCTTTTGAATTGGTTGTAAGCTGCACCGAATATGTTTCCCCCACGTTTGCATAGGGCAGGTGCGAGGTGGTAATGGCAAACTCTTCAATCGGGTTTTCGTTCACTTTAAGCGTATATGTTTTGTAAGAGGAACCGTTTACGTTGGTTGCCTTAACCGTAAAGGTAAAGGTACCGGCCGCACGCGGTGTTCCGTACAAATTCAAATACCGGTTCGATGCAGAGGAAGAGGTATGTGTATGCATCCAGTCCGGAAGTGTCGGCGGCATATCGTTTTCAGGGCTTGTTACAAGGGCAAAGCTCAGGTCATCGGTCGATGTAGCCTCTGTTCTGATATACACGTCATAATATTCGCGTGTTGTTGCCTCCGGCAAAGATTCGGGAACAATGTTCGGCACACGCTTGTCTATGCCGCAATGTGTACATAAACCATCCGCACCGATTACATGCTCATCTGTGATGTCGCCCGTTTGATTGGAATAGAAAAGTGTTTTGTGCGCCTCTTTGTTGTCCGCATCGGTATGACAGCAATAATGAGTGTTTTGATACACAATGCGCGTACCGATGTTATCGGGATAGGTTTGCGGTGTTTTACCCTCCTCGCGGGGAAGCGGTAAATCCTGCTTCCAGCGGTCTTCATATCCCGAAATCATTTTATAGGCCGGCTCGCCGCCGGCAAAGGTTTCGGTCGGCACGTTGTAACAATCAATTAAATTGATGTTTACCCCTGCAAGCGCACTGTCCTCACAGGGATGTACAGTGCTGTCGTTATAACATTTTTTGACCGTACACGACTCTATGGAACCCGTCCAATACGTGTATAATTTGCACACCAGCGGATAGGCAACCGTCGGCTCGCTGCCGCTTTGGACAGCATGTATCTCTGCGGCATTATAGCTTGATTCAAGGGACGCACCGCCTATATCAATATATCCCACAAGTCCCGCTGCTTG
This sequence comes from uncultured Clostridia bacterium, assembly GCA_934463455.1. GTDB lineage: Bacteria > Bacillota > Clostridia > UBA1381 > UBA1381 > CAKSQL01. The sequence goes on from CAKSJU010000043.1 coordinate 1,530, forward strand.
TGTTCCCGTCACCTCGGCTTTGTTCGCACAGTATTTCACGGTTGCATCGCGTCTGGCTCTGTATACAACGCCGGCCGCGCCGTATGCCCGAATCTTGCCGAAATTGATACAGGCCTCAATCGTACCACCGTCTTCGCCTGCTATGTCATAGCCGCCCGAATTTCCGACAATGCCGCCGGCAAAGCCGCCCTGCTCATCGGCATAGACAGCGCCATAATTTCGGCAGAATGTAAGCAATACATATGCCCGTGCATTGGTGTTCCATCTGTAGCCGGTCAGATTGCCGATTATACCGCCCGCGCAGGTGTTGCTGACAATGGTGCCGTAGTTCGCACAGCTTTTCGCACGGCCTGCCATGCAGCCGGCAATGCCGCCGACCATACCGACTCTTTGTGTATAAGAGGTGCTGTCCGGCAGAACGCTTGCGCCGACAACCACAGCGCGGTTTGTACAGTCTGTCAGGGTATCGATACTCATTGCCATTGCAGCTATTCCGCCTGTAGAACCGCTGCCTCCGCATTTATAACCGAAAATAAGGGAGTTTTCTCCGACCGTAAGATTTTTCACATGACCGCTGTAACGGTTATTTGCATTTATATCGCCGATAATTCCAAAAAATCCGGCATAGCCTATCTTTTCATCGTTCACATAAACACCGTTTACAGTGTGTCCGTTTCCGTCAAAGGTTCCGGCATATGCCCTTGACATTGTTCCGATAGGCGTCCATTTGTTCAGCGCAAAAGCCGTTTCACCGTCATCAATTGCGCCGAGAGTTGTTTCTTTCAGTCCCGAACCGAGATGAAAGTTTTCCCCGTTGTTTTTTGAGACGGTTATTTTGCCGGTTTCATGATTATACGCAAAGGATATTCCGGGATTCAAGTCAATATCCGTTTCAAGGCGCGCGTTTACAACCTCGCTGCTGCTTGTTTTGTTGTTGACAAAATCGGAAAACCAGTATAAATCCTCCGCACTGTCCAAAAGATAATATCCGTCCGCATCAAGCGGCGGTGTTTCCGCCGTCTCGCCGTCCGCAAGTGCCGAAAGCGGTACAATCGTCATCGACATAATAAATACCATACACAGCGATAAAAACTTCTTCATATTTATATCACCTCTCTTTCTTTATTGTTTCTTCGTTCCGCACTGCGGACAGTATTCCGCTACATCGGGAAGTATAGTCTTGCATTTTCTGCATACCTTATGCCGTTCCTTGTATTTGTCATAAAGACTTTTCCTCGTTAAAAATGTACCGCACTCTTTGCAGAAAAGCCGATGTGCACTTGCCGGAGCACCGCATTTTTCGCAGACCTTAACTTGTTTCATAATTTCATAGCCAAAGCCAAAACATCGCATTTTTTCGTTTTTCAATTTTAATGCAGTCATTTACATCACTCCTTCATATATCAATTTATTGCCGCAAAGCTCGCATTTGTCGGTGTTTTCTTTAACTCTTGCACCGCAATGAGGGCAGAAGTTTGGGGTTGCCTCAATCGGCGCGCAGTCAACGCACATTAAAACATCGGGATTAAACATCACCGTGTTTACCCAACATCCGCATTTTACACAGCGGTTAAAATTACGGATTCCCTCCGACTGCCACGCTTTTTCAAGCTCGGCTTCCGGTGTTTTTTCACGGTACGGTTTTGTGGTGCAAATAAGCTGTCCCGAACGCTCACAAAAAAACTTATAAACATTTCCCATTTCCGTATGAATGATTTTGTACGCGGCCGTTTTGTGGTCTGATTTCGCCACAGCATTTACCTCCTTTCACTATACATGAAATAGCTAATTGTAAAACTAAAGTTTCACAATTAACTACTATACATGAAAAATTACTTCTGTCAGTTTTGCAGGATAAATTTCGTGCAAATCACCAATTGACTAAACCGAAAAAATATGGTATAATATTTTATATAAATATTACCCAACACACAGACGTTTTTTTGCTTGATGTGTATATCTGTACGGACAGCATTTCTTTTTTGTAAACTAACTTTTCGGCATCTTTTGTTGTCTGTTGCGGTTGTATTATATACCTATAATCGTATATTGTCCCCGTCCTTTTTGCGAAAAGGATAGGATAAATTTCAAAAAAAATATGTTTTTTTTGAAAAAGGACGGGAAAAAGGATAGGAAAAACATATTTTTCGTTAAAAATCGGAGGAAAATCGATATGAAGAAATTTTTTTCTTTTTTACTTATATTAACCGTTTCACTTTGCTGCTTTTCGGGCTGCAAAAAAACGGAGCTTAATAAAAATAAACCCGTTACGCTTACAATGTGGCACGTGTACGGTGAGCAGGCAGACTCGCCGATGAACCGTCTTATTGAAGAATTTAATCAGACGGTCGGAATGAAAAAAGGAATTATAATAAATGTTACGGGAATGTCAAATGCTTCGCACATCGGCAAAAAACTGCTTGACTCACAAGCCGGAAAACCCGATGCAGGCGAAATGCCGGACCTGTTTTTCGGTCATAAAAGCAATGCCGTGGAAATCGGCACCGAGAATTTAATCGATTGGAAAGAGTTGTTTCCCGAAAAAGAACTTGCCGGATTCGTACCCGAATTTTTGTCTGACGGTGAAGAAGACGGAAAACTCTATGTTTTCCCCGTTACGAAATCCACCTTTCTTTTGTTTATTTCGGGCAACGAATTTGAGCGTTTTTCAAAAGATACAGGCGTCACATACGACAGCCTTTCCAATTGGGACGGTTTTTTTGACGCTGCCGCAAAATATTATGAATGGTCGGGCGGCAAACCTTTTTGCAGCTTTGACTATCCTATGAGAAATGTTGAGCTTTTTGCAATATCAAACGGGTCCTCCGATTATAAGTCGGGATATTGGTATAACTTTGATGATTCTGTATTCAAAGATTCGTTTATGCAATTTGCCGACGCTTTCACAAAGGGATATATTGCTATTTCCGACCTCTATTCCAACACGCAGGTTATGACAGGCGAGGTCCCGTCGGGGCTCGGCTCGTCTGCAGCAATTTTGTATTATAACGATACCGTTACCTATGCGGACGGAACGAGTGAACCTATGGATCTTAAAATTCTGCCCATGCCTCAGCCAAACAGTGCTAAAAAATATATTACACAGGCGGGTGTAGGGCTTTGTGCATACAAGACAACCGAACAAAAGGCGGAGGCTGCCGCTGTATTTGCAAAGTGGCTGACAGAGAGCGAAAGAAACTTAAACTTTGCGGCTGAAACAGGATATATGCCCGTTACAAACGAAGCCTTTGATAAAATAAAGGATTATGATTTTAAGAATGACAACTACAAGGCTTTGTATTCGGCATTTCAAAGTTCGGTCAAAAACTGCACCGCCGTATCGGAGAGTCAAAATCCCGAATATTATAACAAGCTTATCAATTTTTATACCTATCTGCGTAAAATTCAAAAAAACAAAGCACTCTATGACGGCAATGCGGAAACGCTTTGGGAAAAGCTGAAAATTCAGTAACGGAGGATTGTTATGAAGATACCTGTTGCATTCCTTCGGGAAAAACAAACGATGCAGCGAAAGCTGTTCTTATATATGTTCACGCTTGCGGCAGTGCTGATCTGCATTTTGGTTGCGTTTCTGTTTTTGTTCGGGTACTTTGAAAGCACAGAAAGTAAAATTTCCGATACGCTTCTTCTTCAGCAGGAAGTGTTTGAGCGTGAAATGAAATCTTATTATAACGAAATCGCCTCAAAAAGCGAAAGACTTTCCGAAAATGCGACTTATGTTACGGAAAAGTACTTTTCGGAAGAAAACATTTCTTTTTCCGCTCTTGAAAATAATCAGAGCCGCATTGAAACGCTGGAAGATAAATATATGGAGCTTCTGCGGCAGGAGCTTTTGAAAATTGACTGTTCGGGTGCGTTTATTATTCTGAACACTTCGAGAAATACAAGTAATTCCGATTCAAAAGCCGGAGTTTACATAGACAAAGATTTTCTCGGCTCGGACAGAAAAGACGCAATGCTCCTTTTCAGAGGTGCGGCGCAGCTTGGACACGAAAAAGAAATAATGCCGCACAGAAAATGGAAACTCGAATTTGATACATCAGCATTTCCGGGCTTTGACGAAGCACTTAGAGAGGATAATCTTCCGATTGACAGAGCTTGCCGTATTCACGATATTATTAATCTGCCCGGAACATCGGAGCGTATTATGCTTGTGTCTGTCCCTTTTATTAGCACAGACGGCAAGGTGTTCGGTATATGCGGCTTTGAGGTCAGCGAAAGCCTGTTCAAATCCGAACATGCACAGCCCACAACACTTGAACACCTTATCTGCGTTTTTTCAAAGCGGAATGAAAACACCGTTGATATTGACAACGGACTCTCCTGCGGCGTAAACGGCGGTTACTATCTGCCGCCAAAGACTAATTTAAATATCACCGATTTAAAAAACGGACTGGTTTGTTTCAGTAATGAGTACGGCTCGTATATCGGACTGACAAAGGATATTCCGTTGTATTACGATAGCACTGATTATGCTATAACTGCTATGATACCGAAAAGCGATTATTCCGTGATGAAACTGCACGACACTATACAAGTTTTACTTGTTGTATTTCTTCTTTTGTTCAGCGTCGTTATCGGTTGCCTGTATTTCAGCAGAAAGTACATTGCCCCGATATTAAAAGGACTGGAAAGAATTAAAAAATCACAGACAAACGAGGCATGCAACATAGCGGAAATTGATGACCTTTTTGAGTTTTTGTCGCAAAAGGACATTGAATACGAAAAATCTCTTGCCGAGCTTTCAAAGCAGAACGAGCAGGCAAAAAGCGAAATAAACCGTGTTCAGTCCGAAAATGAAAGACTTGCAAGCACACAGAAAAAAATCGTCCTGCAAGACGATTACGACTTTTTCCTTATTGGCTTAAAACAACTCACGCCAACGGAAAAAGCAATATTTAATTTATATCTTGACGGCAAAACCGCCGCCGAGATAATGGAGATTATGGCAATTAAGCAAACAACGCTTAAATACCATAATCGAAATATTTACAGTAAACTCGGCGTTTCGAGCAAAAAGCAGCTTCTTAATTACGCCGCACTGTATGCACGGGAAAAATAATAACAGAGCCACACAGCAGAGAATAATTCTCTGCTGTGTGGTTATTCTTAAAATCAATGTATGCAGGACATAAAATAAATATTTTATTCACCTTTTTACTTTCCGAAATTATATTTTGCGTTTGCAATCAAGTTACGTATTTCTCTTTCATCAGGCATCACTTTCAAAGCACCTTTCCTCGTTGTAACAAGAGCTGCTCCCGCATTTGCAAAATGCAAAAGCTCCGTAAGTGCTTTTTCATCAAGAATCTCTATATCATGCTCTAAAATATAGTTTAGTGCACAACCGAAAAAGGTATCTCCCGCGCCGGTTTTTTCAATAGAAGTCACATCATAAACAGGTGCTTTCGCAGATGCATTTCTCGTATATGCACAGCTGCCGTCGCTGCCGAGTGTAATAAGCACAAGTTTGATATTTGAATATTTTTCGAAAATCTGCACAGCGGCTCTTTCATAATCAGAATGTCCCAAAAGAAATTCAACTTCATTATCGGATATTTTCAAAATATTGCATTTTGACAGACCGTATTCAATTTCAACCTTTGCGTCATTTAAATCATTCCAAAGAGGCTCGCGAAGATTTGGGTCAAATGAAAGTAATACCTCATTTTCAACAGCAATATCTATAGCGTATCTTGTGGCTTCTCTGACTCCCGCATGTGTAGAAGAGAGCGTACCGAAATGAAAAATTCCTGAATTTTTAATCAAGTCCGTATTGACTTCCTGCTTTTTCAGCATCATATCAGCTCCCGGATTACGGATAAAGCTGAATTCTCTTTCACCGCCCTCAAAAGTATGTACAAAAGCGAGAGTTGTCGGCACAGTTTCGTCCATAACAATCCCATCCGTACAAATTCCGACATGTTCTACAGCCTCATAAAGCTGTCTGCCGAACATATCCTTCCCCACTTTACCTATAAATGCGGTTTTCTTCCCCAGTTTTGAAAGCATTGCAAGCAAATTGCACGGAGCTCCGCCCGGATTGGCTTCCAGCAAAGGGTTTCCCTGCGGACTTATGCCATTTTCCGTGAAATCAATCAACAATTCTCCCAAAGCGGTAACATCATATTTTTTCATATTAATATCTATAACCTTTCTGCTTACAATCAATTTGTAGTTTTACCAATTATATCTTAACATACCTCAAATTCTTTGTCAATACTTTTATTCCAACAACAACCAACAGCGCTCTCATACGAGAGCGCTGTTGGTTGTTGACGTAAAACCGTCTCATCTATTAACCGTATCGGCTGCAATCACGCTACCGCCGTCATTGTTCAGAACTATAACATTTAAAGTCTCGGCACCTTTTGCGGGCATTGCACCGCTGAAGGTATATATTTCATTTGCCAAAGCCGCTTTTGCACAGTAAGCCGCGCCGATTATATTATTTTCCGCGTCCCTTGCGATTACAACAATTTTTATATTTGCATTATTCTTCACGGCATAATCAACCGTATATTCTACCGATTGCTTATTAAATACAGCAGTGCAATCAACGTCCTTTTCCGGCACAATTTCTTCCTTTAACAGAAGCATAGGCTCATATGCCGTCAAATTAATTATATTGCTGTACTCGGTCATATCATACAAGTTTGTGTATTTGTATTCACTCGGGAAAGTCACCGTTTTATTGCCGTCCTCCAAGTTTGTTACAGCAATAAGCTCCTCCCCGTCATATGACGCAAGCTTTAAATCAATTCCGCTCGCAACGCTGTCATTTACCTTTGCAAACGATGTTGCCATGCCGATTGCCGCATAAGCATTGTTGAAAGCTTCTGCCGTTCTTGAATTAACATATACCGCATTATTTTTAATATATGTTCTGTCTGCCGTTTCGGCAGCTTTACCGAATTGATTGTACTTAAGCGAATCACTGCCGTCCAAAATAACCTTTCCGCCGTTTCTCATAAAGTCGGCAATTACCTTGACATTATCCTCCGAAATGTATCGAACCTCGGGCATAATCAATGTTTTGTATCCGCTTATTTTTTCCGGCTTACGCTCGGTTACAAAGCCCGTTTTATGTCCCAATGCGGAAACCGCTTTATAATCCGAAACCAGTGCTTCCTCATACGCATTATTCCAATTCGATACAAATTCCATTACTCTTGAAGCCTTTGAGTAAAAGAATGCCGTATCCTTATCCGCTTTTGTAAACGCAGCTATCGGATTGCTCAATCTTGTCAGGTCAAGCATTGATTTACTTGCCATATAGGTCGCATCCGGCATATTTTTAAACAATGTCGTAAATCCTCTGTCCCACTCCCAAAGAGTTGAGGCACCTCTTGAATGTACGGCACCGTTTAAAAGCTCATATCTCACATTCTGACCTATGGTGTCGTTAAAAATCGTATTGTTGTCAAGGATGACGTGATCCTCCGAGTTATATATCGGTTTGTCCGTAAGAGATGAAAGAAAATCATACCACATCATGGTTACGTACCGCGAATCGGGCTGCGTTGTATAAGTGGTTGCATCATTTCCCGCAATGTCGCAAAATTCATTAAACAATTCCACATCCGTTCCAAACAAGGTTTTTGCAATTGAATAATTATCGTAAAAGAACAGATAGTCCTGCATTTTTGCATGAATCGGAACATTTCTTACGCTTTTAACCGCATCGGCAAGCTCTTTGTGCCAATTTGCAAAAACTTCTTCGTTAAACAGCATATATTCGTAATATATATCATCCGCCTGTGGATAACCGCTTTTATTTTTCAAATAAGACGGAATATTTATATCCTCAAAGCCCGCATACGATTTTCCGTGAAGCTCATTAAATGCGGCAATATCATTGTTATACTTCTTGCTCAGCCATTCTTTGAACAACGGGTTGTAAAAATCATATGCCCGCGATGTACAAAATCCCGGTTCATTCGTAAGGCAAACACTGCTCAGATTACATCCTCTTGTAACCTTCATAACAAATTTCACATAATTCTTCAAAAATTTCAGAAATTCCGGATGGTTGATGTTATAGTTGAAGCCGTAACCGCTGCCCAAAGAAATATCGGGGTATTTTTCCACCAGATAATCCGGAATATAGTGCGGTGACAGCAGAAAATCAACAGAATATCCTTTTTCCGTCATTGTGTTGATTTTATTTATTACATCACTCAAAAAATCCATTCTGAAGTAATAGCAGCCGTCACTCTCAAAATCACCGTTTTCAACGGCATTTTTTCTTGTTTTCATGTTTTTTATAATAATATCGTCAATTGTGACAGTCGGACCGTAGTCAAATGCCATTCTGAACGTAATATAATATTGATTGTCTCCGGTCGTATATCTGCTGCTTCTCGAATAGGTTTTGCTTGTTGATCCGACATCAAACACCGTCCTGTTATCCCAGCCGTCCAAAATCATTTCAACCCGCGTTGTACCCTCCGATTTACCTTTAAAGGAAATCGCATAGTTCGTGTTCGGCTCACACGGAACAATCTGTTCGAGCAAAACAAACTTATTGTCGTTTCGCTCACTTCTGTTTACTATTTCGAGCTGTTTGTTTCCGTCATTTTCAACAAGATTAACATCGGCATCACAATCATTGTTTTTGAACACCTTCCACATGTATACGCTTGTCGGCCAGGTTACCGAACTCGGACCGGTTTCCAAAGTAACATTATTGCTGCCCATATTTTTAAGCGCGTCCGCGTCTGTAACAGTATCGTCAAAATGTCCGAAGCCTGTAGAAAACAAAGGCTCTCCGTTTTTGCCGATAAATAAATTACCGTTAATTTTTCTTGTGCCGTCGTTATTCCCCGCTGCGGCGGGCATGGGTTTCTTTGTTCCCGCCAAATAACCCGATAAATTGCTCTTTGTCGTATTATATATCTTTGTCATGCTTGCCGAGGTATAATTGTTTTGCTCCTCCGTAATATCGGTATTATTCAAATCGCTCTGCTCAAGCGAAATAAATGTATCAAACACCTGCAAAGCGGCAGCTTCATAATCTGTAGTAATTCCCGCCTCTTTGCATTGATTGATTAAATTATGCAATTCCTGTGATTGACTTTTTCTTTTGTCCTCCGGGCTTGCATTTTCGGCGTATACCGATTGAGAAAGCATAAAAGCCGCTAATATAATTGAAAGTATTCTTTTCATGTCTTTCATCCTTTCCGCTTTTATAGAACAGGATTTTTACGGAACGGCAATATGCCGTTCCGTAAGCTCTTTTAACTATAAATTTTTCAAAAATCTTCCCATTAATGCCGTAGCTTCCGCTCTTGTTGACGAATTTGCCGGCAGCAGCTTACCGCCGTCGCCTTTAACCCAGCCCATTTTTACGGCTTTTTCAACATAAGGCTTTAAAGCTGTGTCTACCTGATTCATATCGCTGAAGCTTTCGCCGCTGTTTTCGGAAACAATTTTTCCTTTGTATTCGTACGCTTTTGTCAGCACAGTCATTATTTCGGCTCTTGTTATGGGCTTGTTCGGGCAGAATACATCCTCCGCCGCTATTTCCTTTAAAAGTCCTATTCTTGACGCGGTTGCAACATATTTTCCAAACCAATCGTCCTTCGAAACATCGGTATAATTTGTTTCGGAATATGATGCCTCTGCGCCTATAGCATTTAAAATCAGTGTTACAAATTCCGCTCTCGAAATGCTTTTGTTCGGTGCAAATCTTGTACTGCTTACACCGTTTACGATTTTCTCATTTGCCAGTGCTTTAACCTCTTCCTCGCTCCAATGTCCCATAATATCAAAGAAGGTGTTATCCGAATCAATCATATACAGTCTCGGGGTATAGGGCTGAACATCAATCTCTTCCCCTGCCTCTGTCTGAGTTCTCAATTCAAAGGATGACTCAACGACCTTTCCGCCGATTTCAATTTTAACTTTTTTCGGCTCTCCGATGTTATAATTGTTTATATTTACATAAATTTTGCCGTCTTTTGCAGCATACATCCACTCAACATTATCGGTTGTATCGCCGGTTTCGCAATCAATCAGACGCACATACTGCAAATTGTTCTTTTTAAGGAAGTTTTCAACAATATCGCACATATCCTTATCTGTCGGCACCGACAGCCAGTTTCCGTCCGGTGTACATTCGTGAATTTCGGAATTATCCAAAATATACTTAACTGCCGCGGCATCATTTTTCTCAACCGTGTTCTCCGTTAATGACAAGCTGTCATCACCGAAAATAAGAACTTTTCCGCCGTTTTCGATAAATTCCTTGATTTTTGTAACCGCATTTGCCGTGCAATGTACTGCATGAGGAATGATAAGCGCGTCACAGTTCATAATTTTATCTATCTGTTCTTCGTTTACAATCAACGGATGCTTGCCGTTGTACTCCGCAGCCTCATATGATTTGTATACCGCATTCAAATACTCTCTTTGATATACACGCGAGGAAATCGAATACAAAATTGCAACATCACGCTTTTCGTTTTTAAGTGCCGATACTTCCTCTGCATATCTGTTTACATCGAGTGCAACCTCGCTTGCCGCGGCAACACAATCGGGTCTTTCCAGGAATAAGCCTTTAAATACGCTCGTTCCGGTACCTCTTTCCCACGACCAAATATTGCTTATGGCTCTTCCGTGCAGTGCTCCCTGCCAAAGATCCGTTTCGGTAAAGTCTGCATAGAAATCGTTAAATGTTGAGTCCTGGTCATATATAATATGATCCTCGGTATTTGCAACCGGTGCTTCGCGGAGCGATGTCTGATAGTCATATACAAAGCTCTTTTCAAGCTCTCCCTCTTCGCCCGCACTCACCCAGTTGGGGTACAAAATAGTGTCGTTACCGCTTATTTCGCAAATTTCCGCAAACGGCTCGGGATTCATACCATAGTACATTTTTGATCTTCTGTCTACACCCTGGTGGTCATGCTCTCCCAAAGAGTTCATCAGCTTAACACTTATCGGTAAATCGGTATATTCACGTATTATATCCTTCATAAAACGGTACCAGCTTATAAACTGTTCGTCGTTAAACATTACATAATCGTAAAATCTTTTATCGTAGGTTGTATCCTCCGGCATTGCAATTCCTTCGAAAGTGGTATAGCTTTCGCACCATGCGTCATTTAAGTTTTCTATTTTTTGATATTTGTTTTTGAGATATTCCTCCCAAAGCGGCTGATAATAGCTCTTCATACCGCTTGTTGCAAAGTGCGGCTCATTCGCGAGTGTTATCGATTGAATACATTTGAAATCCTTTACGGCAGGGATTAAAATTCTCAAATAATCCTCAATATATTCTCTCGCTATCTCGGTATTTACATTGTATCCGGGGTTATTATGGCGTGTTCCCGGGTCCATTTCGGGATATTCCTTCAGCATACCATCGGTCAGATAGTGCGGCGAAATCAGCAGCATAAGTCCTACTTTGTACTGTTCCGCTCTGTTAAGTGCGTACATAATATTTTCAAAGTAATGTGAATTTGCCGCCCACTTTTTGCCGTCGTCCTCTGCGCTGAAATCCCCGTTTGTCAGAAGATTTTCGCTGCTGCCGACTTTTCTCACATATACGTTATCAATATAACATTCGGTAGCCGGGCCGCCGGTAACTATTCTGAACAAAGAATATTTTTGATTTTCTCCGGTTGTAAATGTTCCCTTATACTCTGTCCAGTCCGCATTTACGCTTGCCGGGAAATTTCTGTCGGTAAAGTTGTTTCCGGTAAACCACAAGCCGACCGCCTGTTTTGATTTTATCGACAAGCCGACCTCATATTTTGTGTTCGGCTCTACATAGTACATTTGGAAAAGTGAGCTGAATACGTTCGGAGTGCTCGTTGTATTGGAGGTGATTTTTGCAGTTCCGTCCGAGACAAGCTCTGCCTTTGAGTCCTCTCCTCCGTTTATTTCAAAGCCCCAGTGCGGCACATTACAGCCTCTCGGTCTCAAAAGCACATTAGGACCTATTTCGTTTTGGATAGTGTTATATCCCAACTCGCCGAAATGCTCCAGATCGTTTATAACCGTTGCAAAATGTCCGAATCCGATAAAGGTAAATGGCTGCTTTATCTGCTCGCCGTCTTTTTCGACAGTCGCTATAATGTCCTGACCTTTTATTTCATCCTCGCCGGCGGCAACATATCTCGGAGTCGTAACCGAAGTTTTTTCTCCCGATAAATAAGCGTTTAAGTTACTCTTTGCTTTCTCTGCCAGCTCGGTTAATTTTTCAATTGTGTAGTCTATTCTTGCATAATCGTCATTTTGAACATCCGTATACATATACTCTATAAATCTTTCGATTATAAATTTATACGCCTGCTCATTGTCATAGCTTATCCCTGCTTTGTCACATTTTTTCATAAGCTTTTCGATGTCCGCAATATCCTTACGAAAAATTTCCGCATATTTATCTACTTTTTCCGCGCTCGGCATAACAAGCGCTTCCATATTTAATTCTTCACTGTCTATTTTAATCTGAAGATTTTGCTTGCCCGATTCGGGGAAAGTGTGCAGCAAAGTATATTTAATACCCTCATTCGCACCCACAGTTACGGTATCCTCGCTGCCGTCCGGCAGTGTTATGGGCAATTCTTTTTCTTCACCGTAATTTACAATATAAATATCATATTCAATTTCGTCATTAACTGTCGGTTTTCTGTCCCCGTCTATCCACACATACCAATTTTTATCATCCGACAAAAACTGTAAAAACGGGAAATCCACATTTGATTTATCCTGCGCTATTCCGAGAGGAGCTATTTCTATACAGCCCGATCTTCCCGAGCCGCTGTTTGAGTTAACCAAAAGGTCAAACAGCATATCGTCCGGCATGGTAGATCCGTAGTAAATCATCCACGGGAAAGAAATTTCATATTTGGTAATGTTTCCCACTCTTTTTGCCGCAATCTCGAACGAATTAAGCTCTGCTTCGGTAACAGCCGTCGAATACAGCTTGCCGACATCCTCTTCTTCGTTGTAAACCGCACCGAATTCATATCCGTAGGTATCCGACAGCCGCGACAAGGTAAATTGTATTGAGTCCGCTGTCCAGTACATTGAACTGTCCACATATTCATGATGGTCATCCTCAACCTCAACGTATATGTAAAATCTGTCTTCGTTATATGCAATCTTTACAACAGCGTTGATTTTTTGAATTTCTTCATTGCTTTTATCATAAAAAATTCTCTGATTTGACAAAACGGGCAGCTGCATAGCCGTGTAGTCGCCCCAATCGTCACCGTTTCCGTCCACTGCAATATTTTTTGCTTTTTTTACCGGAATCGTTTTCATTGCCGACTGAACGGCTTCAAGACTTTCTGTCGTGAACGAATCGCTTTCCAATAAATTATAGTATTGCTCCTCAAGCGTTGCTCCCGCCGAAGGAGTTGTGTTTCTTTGGATTACCTTTTCTTCAAAAAGGGGATTTTTGATTAAGTTTTCGCCTGCCGAATTTTTAAATTTCGGAGCGTCAAGCCAATAAGCATCCGTCTTGCCGCCCACCGAAAACATAATCGATATTTCGCCGTCTTCTCCGGTATAATTGTAAGTAAATTTATGATGAGACCAATCAAATGTACTCTGAATAGGTTTTAAAGAATATCCCGTGCCTTGAATATAAACACTTGCAGAGCCTAAATTGCTGGCTTTGTTATAAAACTCCAAATAGTAAGTTTCGCCCTTTTTCACATCAACCTTTGTTGAAAAAGTAACCGAGCCTTCCGTACTAACCTTTAAAGCACGTCCGCTTTTTTGAATTTCGGTATCAACATAAACTTGTGATACGCCGTTTTTTTCAATTGTCCACTCCGCCACGCTGAGCTTTTTTGCGGCAGATACGCTGAATTGCGGCATAACACCAAAAAAGACCGTCATTGTCAAAACATACGCACATATTCTTTTAAAAATCTTTTCCATTTGGTTATGTCCTTTCGTAATTTATATATTGGATTTTTTTGCGGGTTTTCTCCGCATGTTTTTTTTTTGATTTTTTTAATAATTTCGGGGGTTTTCCCCGCGCGGATTTCTCCGCGCAGGGCTTTCCTTATTAATTTTTACATCACGCTTTATTAAAAGTTGAATGCGCCTGCATAAGGACACATCTCACTGTCCCACGTAAATGCTTTTGCTGTGTAATTGTCGCCGTCCGTAATTTCCGGAACAACGAACATTGCAGCCAATTCAGCCGATTTTCTTGCCGCAATCTCTGTTGAAAGCTTTTGTACACCTACAAGCTTTCCGTTGTTATAAAGTGCGGCATATACAACCGGTGTCAGCGCGTTCGGAGTATTGTTTCCGACATCAACGCCTACAACAACATTTCCCGCCGTGACTTTTGATAATTTACCGGTAATTTCAATATTTCCCGACTCATTGATTGTTCCCGAGCCGAATAAACCGTCGGTGTATACACCGTCTTTTATTATAACGCCCGCTGTTTCCTTACCGGCGCCTGTATAATATGATTTTACCGCAAAAATTGTATTTTCGTCGTATTCAATACCTGCCTCGGTAAGGTCAATATAATCTCCTTCAATGTTGCAGACATACGTCTCCGTTCCGCCGTTTACAGTATAGAGCTTATACAAATCCGGCACCGGTCTGTTGTTGTCATCAAAAGTCAAATACAGGTAACCGTCTTCAATATAACCGTATTTTACGCCTTCGCCGTACGAAAGCTCCGTATAGTCTTCAAAACCGCCGTTTACAGCTAAATTCTCGCCTACTGTTTTTTCGCCGTCCCATTCATATATCGAAAGGTCATCGATATATGCTTCAAACTCGGGAGCTATAGACTGCGACTTAATATGAATATAGTTTGTTGAGTCATTTCCCGGCTGATATGTTGATTCATATTTTATCCAGCCCGGTCTGTCGGTTTGAGTTCTTGTCCAGCCCTCTTCATTCAAATGACTGACTTTATTCGCTCCTGCTCCGCTTTCTGCTCCTATCCATACTTTACCCATCCAGCCATAATCGGCATTAGGTAAAAACTTTGCATATACGGTTACTCTGTAAGTCTTTGTAATATTGCCCTTAAAACCTTGAAGCAGCTCAGTTCCGTCCGCCTTTCCTTTCATATAAAGCGACGATTTTCCCGAATAGCTGTCCGCTGTTGTTGTCTGACCGCCCCATGAGCTCGGGACTCCTTTGACTTCGTTTCTTGCCATTGCACGAATTGTATTTTCCAATTCGCCCGCCGCGGTAACGCATACCGCTCTGATTGTATGGTCTTTAAAGTTTTCGGTCGTATAAGCCTTTGTGCTTACTCCGCCCGCTGTCAGATTTTTTTCATCCAATTCCGTTTCTGTTCCGTCAATATAAAGCTTAACATCCGTTGCGGTAACCGGCGGATTTGTAACCGATATATTGATTAAGCCGTCATTTTCCGCAGCATTAATTGCCGGATTATATTCCGAGTAGCTTTCGAACGAGCCGTTGGTCATCAGATTTCCGGTCAAAGCGTTGCCGTTATCGTCAATCTTTACAACCGAGATATCATCGATTGTAAATTGCGTTTGATTATGACTCGTTCCGACTCTGAAAATTCCCGTCGGATTTGTAACAATATAGCTGACTTTCCACCAGCCGTCCGGCTGTTCTTCTTTTGTGAGTTGGCATCCCGGTACTTCACCCTCACCCATATTTAGATGTCCCGGCTGATTACCGCCTTCAAAACGAGCCTGTACAGTCCACCACCAATTTCCCGTTAAGTCGGTTATATACATAGTTACTCTGTACTTACCCTCTTCTGTCGGCACAGAATTCTGAACCCAGTTTTCAGAACCCGCTCCGTATGTAACTCTGAGAGCCATATTACCCGAATGTGCTTTTTCTGAGGTTACATAGTACGATATATCGCCTTTCTTTGTCCAACCGTTCGGATTACCGATTTTCAAGCCGGTAAGAGCTTCCTTTGCCATTGTTACCGCTTCATCCGACAAATCTCCGTATTCAGCTGTTGTCGTTACATACTTAATTGTATGCTCGACATAGTTCTCAACTTCAAGCTC
>CAKSJU010000044.1 GCA_934463455.1 uncultured Clostridia bacterium
AAAAATGAATATAATAATTGTCGGTGCAGGAAAAGTAGGACGCGAGCTGATTGAAAGATTCAGCAAGGAAAACCATGATATAACGGTTATTGATGAAAATGCGGAGCTTACGGACAGGCTTACCGAGGACTATGATGTAATGGGAATATGCGGAAACGGTACAATTTGCAATATCCTGAGAGAGGCAAATGTTGGGCGTGCGGACATTTTGATTGCTACAACGGCAAAAGACGAGATGAATATGATTTGCTGCATGATAGCACGGAAATTGGGCGCGAAAAGCTGTATTGCAAGAGTCAGAAATGTTGAATATACAGCGCAGACCGCATTTATGCGTGAAGAAATGGGTATCAGCGTGTTGGTTAATCCGGAATATGACGCGGCAAAGGAAATTTCCAGGGTAATAAATTTCCCGGCGGCAATAAAAATAGATACCTTTGCAAAAGGCAAGCTGGATTTGGCGGAATTTAAAATAGATGCAGGCAGTAAGCTGGACGGAAAGGCTCTTTGGGAAATAAATAAAAGCTTCAGCCAGAAATTTTTGATATGTGCCGCACAGCGCGGTGACGATGTGGTTATACCGAACGGTGACTATGTGCTCAAAGCCGGAGACAGAATACATATTACGGCAGAGCATAGGGAGCTTGTTCGATTTTTAAAGGAAATCGGTCTTCAATCACAGAAGATAAAAAGCGTCATGATAATCGGAGGCGGGACGATAGCTTATCATTTGGCAAAACGTCTTGCCGAAACGGGGATACATGTTACAATAATTGAAATTGATGAAAAGGTATGCGTTAAGCTTAACAGCCTTTTGCCTAAAGCGGAAATAATATGCGCCGACGGAAGCGACCAGGATGTTCTTTTTGAGCAGGGAATAGAGAATGTGGACGCATGCGTGTCTTTGACCGGAATAGATGAAGAAAATATAATTATATCGCTTTTTGCAAAAGTAAAGGGTGTGGATAAAGTTATAACAAAGGTGAATAAAGTATCTCTTATGAATATTTTGGACAGCATCGGACTTGATACCATTATTTCTCCAAAGACAATAACCTCCGATATAATTATGCGTTACAGCCGCGCTGTGCAGAACTCAGAGGGAAGCCATGTAAAAACGCTTTATAAAATTGTGGACGGGCAGGCGGAGGCTCTTGAATTTATAGCCGCTCCGGAGTTTGAAGGACTGGATATACCGCTTAAAGATTTAACTCTTAAAAGCAATTTGCTTGTTGCCGGTATTTTGAGAAAAGAAGCTTTTATTATACCGGGAGGAGAAGATGTTATTAAAGCAGATGACAGAGTAATAATTGTTACTGCGGGAAATATATTAAAGGACTTGGATGAAATTATAAAGTAGGGGAAGTAAATGAATTACAAAATTGTCAGATATTTTTTGGGAAAAATAATGATATTGCTGTCGGCAATCATGATTATTCCGCTTGCCGCGTCAATATATTTTAAAGAGGACGGAATTATAGAATATTTAATTCCGATAACTGCGCTTGCGGTTTTGGGCGGCTTGTGCATAATAAAGAAGCCGAAAAAAGCAAACGTACATATCAGAGAGGGATTTTTGATTTGTACGCTGTCGTGGACTATAATGTCACTGTTCGGAGCGTTGCCTTTTTATATAAGCGGAGAAATCCCCTGTTTTACCGATGCTTTTTTTGAAACGGTGTCCGGTTTTACAACAACAGGCTCAACGCTTTTAACGGACATTGAAAGCATGTCCGAAAGCCTACTTTTTTGGCGCAGCTTTACTCATTGGCTCGGCGGTATGGGAGTTTTGGTATTTGCTTTGGCAATACTTTCGCAGAAGGACACAAAAACCATGTTTATAATGCGTGCCGAGGTACCGGGTCCGAAAGTAGGTAAGCTTGTTTCAAAAACAAGATTTACCGCAAGAATTTTGTACGGAATTTATACCGGACTTACAATAATCGAAATAATAATGCTGCTGGCGGGAGGAATGCCGCTTTTTGACGCTGTTACAACATCCTTGTCAACAGCCGGAACCGGCGGGTTTTCTCCGAGAAATGCAAGTATAGCATATTACGGCAGTGCATATGTGGAATATGTTGTTACCGTATTTATGATATTGTTCGGAGTAAACTTTAACTTGTATTATTTTTTGTTGATAAGACATTTCAAGGATGTATTGAAAAACGAGGAATTAAAGTGGTACTTTGTTATAATTTTAGGTGCTACGGCGATTATAACCGGTAATATTTATTCCTTGTACAAAAGCCTTGAGCCTGCTTTCCGTGCAGCCTTTTTCCAGGTTGGGTCGATTATTACGACAACGGGATTTATTACGGCGGACTATGGAAAATGGCCCGCATTGTCACAGTTTATTATAATATTCATTATGTTTTTCGGAGCATGCGCGGGATCTACCGGCGGCGGATTAAAAATAATAAGAGTTATACTGCTTGTGAAAAATTCAATCAGAGAGATTGGTCATGCAATAAATCCTCGGGTTGTAACCACTGTCAAAATCGATTCCCATATGGTAGATGACAAAATGACAGCGCAGACAACGGCATATTTTGCGGTTTATATGGTTGTTATTGCATTGTCGATAATGCTTGTGTCAATCGATAATTTAACTCTTGCGGAGAGCTCCACATCGGTAATTACCTGTATTAACAACATAGGTCCCGGTTTGGGCGTTGTGGGACCTGTAGGGAATTTTTCTTCGCTTTCGCATATGTCAAAATGGGTGTTGATATTTGATATGCTGGCGGGCAGATTGGAACTGTTCCCGGTACTTGCGCTTTTGCGCCCGTCATTCTGGAAATAAAAAGGGGATAATAAATGAATAAAATTTCAAAAATGAGTGAGGTGTCGTGGCTTTTGGGGATAATATTTTGTTCGCTCGGAGTAGCTCTTTGCACAAAAGCAAGCTTCGGGCTTTCCATGATAGCCGCTGCGCCTTATATTATACATATAAAAATGATTAATTTTTTTCCGTGGTATACTCAAGGAACTTCGGAATATATTTGGCAGGGAATATTGCTTGTTGTAATGTGCATTGCTGTACGAAGATTTAAGTGGAGATACCTGCTTTCGTTTGCTGCGGCGGTGATATTCGGCTCGGCGGTCGATATGTGGCTCAGAATTTTGGGCGGAAACGGAGCATATGTAAGCTTGGCTGCAAGAATTGCGGCTTTTGTGCTCGGAGAATTGTTTACGGCATTGGCGGTTGCCTTTTATTTCAGGACGTATATGCCGCTTCAGATGTATGAATTGGTGGTAGTGGAAATAGCGGACAAATACGGCTTTGACAAGGATAAAACAAAGCTTGCAAATGATATTGTAATGCTTGCGGTATCGGTAGTTTTTGCACTTTCGCTGAACAGAAGCCTTGAAGGTCTGGGAATAGGAACTGTGGTGATAACGCTTGTAAATGCCGCATTGATAAGATTTTTCGGAAATTTAATAGACAGATTGTTCGTTTTTACTCCGCGGTTTGAAAAGCTGCAAAAAATTATTACTGCTTAAAATGGTTGTATATTAAAATGCGCTGTTTGAAAGTGCTTCGAAACTTTTAAACAGCGTATTTGTTCGATAATTATTGTTTATTTTTCTTCCAACAGTTCATCCAAGGTTTTATTAAATACGCTTGCTAAACTTTTTAATTCAATATCTGCTTTTTCCGCATTCTATTCTTTGTATCACATTTTTATCAATTTCAAGTCCTGCAAGCTAAAGCTTGTCAGCTAATTCTCTTTGTGATATTTTTGTTTGCATGCGAAAAAAAATGACATCTACTAAATGTCAAATGGTATAAAAATGTCTAAACTTATAAAATGTAAAAGTTGTAATGCCGAAATTGCAACAAATGCAGAAAAATTGTCAGTAACTTAAATTCGGGAATTACGGTATCAGATTCTAATGTTTTTGAAATATCGGAAGAAAATTATAATGCCGGAGGCTTTAAAATTTGTATTGATACGGATAGTGATTTTGAAATAAAAATAAATTGGCAAACAATTGATGGCAGTGTTTTGGGTTAAACAGCTTTTAGGGAACGGTATATGACTGTTCCCTAATATATTATTTTATGGATTTTGAATATTTCCCCGGAGAAATTCCTACATGTGAAGAAAACGCCCGTATAAAATTAGAATAGTCGTTAAATCCGCATTCAAAGGCTGTGTCGGAAACACTCATTCCGCGTCTGAGAAGCTTTTTAGCCTCGGAAATGCGCTTGCCTGTAATATATTTTGCGGCGGTTGTACCGAGATTGACTTTAAAAAGCCGGCAAAGCTGCGTTACCGAAATGTAAGAATTTTTTGCTACTGTTTCAAGAGTTATATTTTCGCGGAAATGCCCGTCTATATAGTCCATTGCTGCGGTAAGTGATTTGTCGGGCTGTAAAAAAACGGTTTTATCATGGGCTGCGGAGGCGAGGGCGTTAAGCTTAGAAATCAGCAGTAGTGCGGTAGACTGCTTTATTATATCGTCTCCGAAACCATTATCTTTTTCAAGGACTTTAAAATAATCCAAAAAAACAGACAGTTCTTTTTTCTCAAGCGGTATTTTATTGTATTTATCCCTGTTGTAAAAGCAAGAAGCAAGATTTGTGTTTTCACTCGAAAACGACAGCAAAAATTCAGGGTGTACCTGAAGAACGTATCGTTCAACTTCGGTATTAGAAAGAAAGGTTATTTTGTGCGCTTCGAATTGATTCATAAAAAATAAATCGCCGTCATTTACGTCATATACTTTTCCGTCTATCAAAAAGCTTTTTCCGCCTTCTATACAGAGAAAAATTTCGCAGCATTCGTGCGTATGTATATTTTGATTGTATGAGCTTTCACGGGAATGAAATACTCCGAAGGTTTTTGTTTTTATTGCATAGTTGAGAGCGTCGCTGCATTTATCAAAAGTAATTTTCATTTTCATCACCAATATAAGTATACACTATTTAGGTAAGAATTGCAATATTTTTATTTGAAAATGCAAAGAAATTGTAATTATTTTATGTTATATTAATAAAAAAGGCAATTGAAAGCGAATGGAGATGAATTGAATGATAACATCGATAGAATACGGAGAGTTGGCTTGCCGGGCACTTATGCACAAATTCAAGGCGGAGGAGCTGCCTCCCGCCGGCGTCCTTTTTTATCATCAGGGAGTTTTTTTGTCAGGAATGCAGAATGTGTATTTTTTGACAAAAAAGAAAGAATATTTTGATTATATAAAAAAATATGTTGACAGTGTGATTGCGGAGGACGGCAGATTGATAGGCTTTGATTATGAGCTTGACAGGGAGGATACTCCCGATTTGGCAAAGGCGGCGCTTACGATGCTGGACCATAAAATGCCTATTATTTTGTTTTATAATCTCTACGATGAAACAAAGGATGAAAAGTACAAAAAAGCAATAGATACGGTAGCGCAGTCAATGCACTTTTGGCCGGTGAACAAATGCGGCGGGTATTGGCATATGATGACACAGCACAATCAAATGTGGATGGACGGAGCATATATGGCGGGTCCGCTGTCGGTTATGTATGATGCGCGTTTTGGCGATGAGGTTTTGAGAGAACGTGCGATAAATCAAATCATAATAATGAACGAACATATAAGGGATGAAAAGACCGGACTTTATTTCCACGGATGGGACGAGTCAAAGGAGGCTTTGTGGGCGGACAAAGAAACCGGGCTTTCGCAGGAAATCTGGGGCAGAGCCGTCGGCTGGTATGCGGTGGCTGTTTTGGATATACTTGAATATATTCCGAAAGACCACCCGAAAAGAGGACGCTTGGAGAAAATTGAAAAAGATTTGCTTAAATCGCTTGCAAAGTATCAGGACAAAAAAACCGGAATGTGGTTTGAGGTGGTGGATAAACCCGAAAGAGAGGATAACTGGGTAGAAAGCTCCTGTACTAATTTGTTCATATACTCATATGCAAAAGCAATAAGAACAGGGGTTATATCGGAGGAAGAATACGGCGATGTTTTGAAAAAAGCGTACGACGGTATAATAAGCTCACTTTATTATGATGATGAAGGGTATCTTGTTATAGATGATGTATGCTGCGGAACTTGCATAGACGAGGGAACATATGAGCATTATATTTCCCGTCCGAAGATAAAAAATGACCTGCACGGAGCGGGAGCGTTTATACTGATGTGTGCGGAAATGGAAAGATATGAGAGGAGATAAAAAAATGGAAGTAAGATGTGCGTCAAATCCAAAGGATGTAAAAAATTATACAACAGAAAGATTAAGAGAAGAGTTTCATATATCGGGGCTTTTCACAAAGGATAATATTAAAATGGTTTACAGCCATATAGACAGAATTATAACCGCAGGGGCAATGCCTGTTGACACCGAAATTAAAATTGAAGCGGGGAAAGAGCTTGCGGCGGATTATTTTCTTCAAAGAAGAGAAATGGGCTGTATCAATATAGGCGGAAAGGGCATCATCACCGTCGACGGCAAAGAGTACGAAATGAATCCGCGTGACGGAATCTATATCGGCATGGGAAATAAGGACATTACGCTTAAATGTGCTGATAAAAATAATCCGCCGAAATTCTATATTTCTTCATGCCCCGCGCATGCTTCATATCCGACAGTTAAAATCGATATAACGAAGGCGAAAAAAGTTCCGTGCGGAAGCGTTGAAGAATGCAATAAACGTGTTATCAATCAATATATTCACCCGGAGGTTATGAAAAGCTGTCAGCTTGCAATGGGGTTAACACAATTGGAGGTCGGCTCGAATTGGAATACAATGCCTTGCCATACCCACGACAGGCGCATGGAGGTATATCTTTATCTTGATATGGGAGAAGATGACGCTGTGTTCCATATGATGGGTGAGCCGAGCGAAACAAGACATATTATAATGCACAATGAGGAAGCTGTAATTTCGCCGAGCTGGTCCATTCACAGCGGAGTGGGAACAAAAAATTATTCATTTATTTGGGCAATGTGCGGCGAAAATCAGGAATTTACCGATATGGATTTTATCGAAACAAGGGATTTAAAATAAGGAGGAATTTTGCGATGTCAAAATTTGATTTAGAGGGAAAAATTGCTCTTATTACCGGAGCGTCTTACGGAATTGGATTTGCCATAGCAAAGGCATATGCACAGGCGGGAGCGACAATTGTATTCAATGATATAAACAGTGAGCTTGTGGAAAAAGGACTGAAGGCATATAAAGAAGAGGGAATAAAAGCTCACGGCTATATCTGCGATGTTACCGATGAAAACGCGGTTAATGCGTTGGTTTCAAAGATAGAGGCGGAAGTAGGAGTTATAGATATACTTGTAAATAATGCGGGAATAATAAAAAGAATACCGATGTGCGATATGACCGCGGAGCAGTTCAGACAGGTTATAGACGTTGACCTTAATGCGCCGTTTATAGTTTCGAAAGCGGTAATTCCGTCAATGATAAAGAAAGGACACGGAAAAATCATCAATATTTGTTCTATGATGTCCGAACTCGGAAGAGAAACGGTATCTGCTTATGCGGCAGCAAAGGGCGGACTTAAAATGCTTACAAGAAATATTGCTTCGGAATACGGAGAATACAATATTCAGTGCAACGGTATAGGACCGGGCTACATAGCAACTCCTCAAACAGCACCTTTAAGGGAAATTCAGCCGGACGGAGAGAGACATCCGTTTGATAAATTC
The DNA here is from genome assembly GCA_934463455.1 of uncultured Clostridia bacterium. Taxonomy (GTDB): domain Bacteria; phylum Bacillota; class Clostridia; order UBA1381; family UBA1381; genus CAKSQL01. The sequence continues at coordinate 7,670 of CAKSJU010000044.1, forward strand.
ATTATTTCGAAAACTCCGGCGGCAAGATGGGGAACACCTGAGGATTTGGGAGGACCGGCGGTATTCCTTGCTTCGGAAGCGTCCGATTTTGTAAACGGACATATTTTGTATGTGGACGGCGGTATTCTCGCATATATAGGCAAGCAACCGAAATAAACATCTTAAAAATGGGGCTGTAAAAAAGTCCGGAACGCGAAAAGGCGGTGTACTTTTTATATACTGCCTTTTCGCGTTCCGGACTTTTTTAACATCCTCTTTTTCTTGTTAATTGTTCAAGTGATCCGTGGTCATAGCTTTCATTATATACACCGTAGCCTTGCTTTTGGTCGGCGGGTATTGCTGACGGTGAACTGTGTTTATGTTCTTCGGATTCTTTTTTCGCTTCTTCGGGAGTATGTATACCGGCTTTGTACCAGCTTTCAAGTATTTTATCTATATAAGGAAAAGAAAGCTTTGCCGTTCTTATTATACATTGCTCGTATGCTGCGGAAACCATATTTTCGTCCATATGGTACATTTCATGCCATCTGTTGATATAGTGCTCTTCGTTTTTGCTTATCTGCCGGTCTGCAATGCCGAGAATTTTACGTATTGAATAGATATATCCCATATGCTCGGCTTCTGCCTGTAAGTAATCATTTACGGCTTCCATGCTTGTAATTCCTCGCTCATGCCAGGAAACAGCGACTTTTTCTATGTAACTCATTCTGCGTTTTTCTTTTGATACGCAGTATTCAAGAAGCATTAAAATAACCTCCGGAGAGAATTTAAGCCCGTCATAAAACCAATAAAGAGTTTCGGTGTCTGTCGGACTTAAAGTTTTGCCGAGAATTTCATGTGCAAGAGAAATTGTTTCGGAAAGAGTGCTGTCGGAACGTATTGCGTTTGCAATCTCCGCCGATGTATATCCCGGACGTTTTTGAATAAACGTCGGAGTGGAGACAGGCTTTTCGTTTTCCTGACTTTCCTCAGCAGAAGATGCTGCGGGAGAAACAAAAATCACCGAATCCTCGGAAAATTCAATCCAACCCTTGCCCGCCCAGTATTCGAATGCCTGAACGACATCGCTTTCAAGCAGGTTAAGAGCTTTCGCTATATCAAGAAAATCGAATTCTTTATTTTTTTCCGCAAGTCCAAGTGCGTATATGTATACCTTTACAAATGTTGCATTGGCATCGGGAAGATATTCGTCAATAAATACCAAAGGCAAGGATACAAAATTGTTTTTTACAAAAAAATGCGGCATATAAACCGTCCTTTCATAGCTGCTAAATTAAAAATATCGTATAATGTTTATAAAAAATCAAAAAAATTGCAAAAAAAATACAATTTCCCCTTGACATATACGAAATGATATGATATAATCAAGTATTGTATAATGATAATAATATGGGCTTATTATCAGTTGGTATCGGTATAGAATATATTATAGCACAATATTTAAAAAAAATCAATACCTATTTTGAATAAGTTTTATATGTTTTCATTTTCTTACAAAATTAGATGAGGTGATTAATGAATGGTGCATGAGGTACAACTGGGCAAAAATATCCGACTCAGCTATTCCAAAATCAATGAGGTATTGGAAATGCCAAACCTTATTGAAGTGCAGAAAAGGTCTTATCAATGGTTTTTGGAGGAAGGTTTGAGAGAAGTATTCCGAGATATTTCTCCTATCGTAGACCATTCGGGACATTTGGTGCTGGAGATTTTTGACTACACGCTTGATTACAATTCAAAATATTCCGTGGAGGAATGTAAGGAAAGGGATGCAAAGTATGCGGCTCCCCTGCGTGTTAATGTCCGTCTTATAAATACCGAGACGGGAGAGATTAAGGAACAGGAAATCTTTATGGGTGATTTCCCGCTGATGACCGAACAGGGTACATTCATTATTAACGGTGCCGAACGTGTTATAGTCAGCCAGCTGGTACGTTCTCCCGGGATGTATTACAGCTTCGAACGTGACAAAACCGGTAAACCTCTTTACTCTTCACAGGTTATTCCTTACAGAGGTGCGTGGCTTGAATATGAAACGGATTCGAACGATGTATTTTCGGTAAGAATAGATCGTACAAGAAAAATTCCGGTTACAATATTATTAAGAGCTATGGGACTCGAAACAAACAGCCAGATTTTAGAGTATCTGGGAGAAGACACTCGTCTTACCGCAACGTTTGAAAAGGATACAACCACAAATGCGGAAGAGGCACTTTTGGAAATATATAAGCGTCTGCGCCCCGGTGAGCCTCTCAATGTGGAAAATGCAAGATCGCTTATCAATAACATGTTTTTTGACTCGAAGCGTTATGACCTTGCGCATGTCGGCCGTTACAAGTACAATAAAAAGGTTGCCATTGCGGCAAGAATTACCGGAAAAACACTGGCAGAGGATGTTATAGATCCGAGAACAGGTGAAATTATTGCATCTGCGGGAGACGCATTAAGCAAAGAGATGGCGGAAGCTATTGAACTCGCGGGTGTAAACCGTGTAATACTTTCGGTGGACGGAAACAAGGTTTTGGTTGTTTCAAACGATATGGTATCACTGCAAGAGTATGTTGATTTTGACGTATCGGATATTAACCTTACAAAGGTACGCCGCAGCATTCTTGAGGAGATACTTTCGGGCAAGGACTATAAAGAAGACGGAGAAGCACCTTCGGAGGAAGAAATAAAAGAGCAGCTGAAGCTGCGCGCGGATGAATTGAGTCCGAAGCATATCACGGTAGAGGATATGTTTGCTTCGGTGAATTATTTGATTTGTCTTGCCAACGGAATAGGCACTTTGGATGATATTGACCATTTGGGAAACAGACGATTGAGAAGCGTGGGCGAGCTTTTGCAAAACCAGTTCAGAATAGGGCTTTCCCGTATGGAAAGAGTTGTTCGCGAAAGAATGACTATTCAGGATTTGGAGATAATTACTCCGCAGACACTTATAAATATTCGCCCGATTATAGCTACAATAAACGAGTTTTTCGGATCTTCACAGCTGTCACAGTTTATGGATCAGCCGAATCCGCTTGCTGAACTCAGACATAAAAGAAGAATTTCGGCTCTCGGTCCCGGAGGACTTTCAAGAGACCGTGCCGGATTTGAAGTTCGTGACGTACACTATTCTCATTACGGACGCATGTGCCCGATAGAGACTCCTGAAGGTCCGAACATCGGTCTTATTACATCATTGGCGACATTTGCAAGAATAAACGAATACGGCTTTGTTGAAGCTCCTTACAGAAAAGTTGACAAGGAAAAAGGTATTGTTACCGATGAAATTGTTTATATGACGGCAGATACAGAGGATGAATTTGTAATAGCGCAGGCTAACGAGCCTTTGGACGAAAAAGGTCATTTCCTTGATAAGAGGGTTTCGGCACGTTACCGTGATGAAATACTCGAAGTTCCGGGTGATGAAATCGACTACATGGACGTATCGCCGAGACAGCTCGTGTCGGTTGTTACGGCTTGTATTCCTTTCCTTGAAAATGATGACGCAAACCGTGCGTTGATGGGATCTAACATGCAATGTCAGGCAGTTCCGCTTTTGACAACCGATTCGGCAATTGTCGGAACGGGTATGGAATATAAGATTGCAAAGGATTCGGGCTCGGCCGTATTGGCTAAAGAATCCGGAACGGTTGAAAAATCAGCTGCCGATGAAATTGTGATAAAGGGTGACGGTACAGGCGAGAGATACCGTTACAAGATGATAAAATTTGCACGTTCAAACCAATCTACCTGCATAAATCAAAGACCTATCGTTAAGGTTGGAGAACATGTTGAAAAAGGTGATATTATTGCCGACGGTCCTGCTATGGATAACGGTGAATTGGCACTCGGTAAGAACATTCTTATCGGATTTATGACCTGGGAAGGTTATAACTACGAGGATGCTGTATTAATAAGCGAAGAATTGGTTAAAAATGATGTATTTACTTCAATTCATATAGAAGAATATGAGTGCGAATCAAGAGATACAAAGCTCGGTCCGGAAGAAATCACAAGAGATATTCCAAATGTTTCGGAGGATGCCCTGAAAGATTTGAACGACCAGGGTATTATAAGAATAGGTGCGGAAGTCCGTGCGGGAGATATTCTTGTCGGAAAGGTTACACCTAAGGGAGAAACCGAGCTTACAGCAGAAGAAAGACTTCTTCGGGCGATTTTCGGAGAAAAGGCAAGAGAAGTTCGTGATACTTCGCTCAGAGTTCCTCACGGTGAAAACGGTATTATCGTTGATGTTAAAAAATTCACCCGTGAAAACGGAGATGAATTGCCGCCGGGTGTAAACCAGGTTGTACGCTGCTATATTGCGCAAAAGAGAAAAATATCCGTCGGAGATAAAATGGCGGGACGTCACGGAAACAAGGGTGTTGTTTCACGTGTACTTCCTCAGGAAGATATGCCGTTTTTGCCGGATGGTACACCGCTTCAGATTGTGCTTAACCCTTTGGGCGTACCTTCGCGTATGAACATCGGTCAGGTACTTGAGATGCACCTCGGATACGCATTCCGTACAATGAGTCTCCAGACGCCGGAAGAAATTGAAAGCAGAACACTTGACCTTATTATCGATAAGACAGAAAACAGTCATATAGATAAAGAACTTAAGGAAAAGATACTTGAAGCTTTGCGCGCTGCCGACAGAAAAATAGATAAAAATGCGATTATGTCGGATGTTGAAAAAATTGACGGAATTACCGAAGAGGCAAAAAATGAAGTTTCCGATATAATCGATTATTCGGTAAATTATAAAGATACTATTCTTGCGGCAAAGAAAAAAGTCGGACCGGAAGAATATATTAAAATTGCAACACCGGTATTTGACGGTGCGGAAGACGAGAATTTGAGAGAAGCATTTGTTTTGGCAGGACTCAGAACAGACTTTAAGACGGACGTTTATGACGGACGTACCGGACAAAAGTTTGACAATGCCGTTACTGTCGGCGTAATGCACTATCTGAAGCTTGACCACTTGGTTGATGATAAAATTCACGCGCGTTCAACAGGACCGTATTCTCTTGTTACGCAGCAGCCTTTGGGCGGTAAAGCACAGTTCGGCGGACAGCGCTTCGGTGAAATGGAAGTTTGGGCACTTGAAGCATACGGTGCTGCATATACCTTGCAGGAAATCTTGACTGTAAAATCGGACGATATTGTAGGACGTGTAAAAACCTATGAAGCAATTGTCAAGGGTGAGAACATTCCGAAAGCCGGAATACCGGAGGCGTTTAAGGTTTTGGTTAAGGAATTGCAGTCACTTGCATTGGACATAAGAATACTTGATGAAGATAATAAAGAAATTGATTTGGTTAAGTTCCTTGAAGACGATGATGACGATGAATATGTATCAAAAGATGAGTTAGTGTCTACAATGGAAAACCGCGACTTATTTGCGGGAGATGTGGAAGATGATGACGATTTTGACGATGACATGTCTGTTGAAGATTCGGATGACATTGACGATGATTATACCGACCCGTTGTTCATTGACGATGAAGAGGAAAATGAAGATGGCACAATTCAGTTTGAGGATTTTTAAGATTAGGAGGTTTTATTAATGGGTTCAGAATTTAATTTTAATGCGATACAAATTGGTTTAGCCTCTCCTGAAACGATCAGAAATTGGTCATACGGCGAAGTAAAAAAACCGGAAACAATCAATTACAGAACGCTTAAACCGGAAAGAGACGGTCTTTTCTGCGAAAAGATTTTCGGGCCGACAAAGGATTGGGAATGTCATTGCGGAAAATATAAAAAGATTCGTTATAAAGGCGTGGTGTGCGACCGATGCGGAGTTGAAGTAACTAAGTCAAAGGTGCGCCGCGAAAGAATGGGACATATCGAGCTTGCGACACCGGTATCTCATATTTGGTATTTTAAGGGTGTTCCGTCGGCACTTAGCCTAATATTGGATATATCGCCGAGAAACCTTGAAAAAATACTTTATTTTGCAGCTTATATTGTTACCGATCCGGGAAAATCGGATTTGGAACAAAATCAGATTTTGTCGGAACGTGAATATCATGAAGCTTATGAAAAATACGGAAACAAGTTTGAAGTAGGCATGGGTGCCGAGGCTATCCAGAAACTTTTAAAGAAAATAGATCTTGATGAAATGTCACAAGAGCTGAAAAAAGAGCTTGAAGAGACAAAAGGTCAGGGACCTAAAAAAGCAAGAATTATAAAAAGACTTGAAATTGTTGAGTCGTTTATAACTTCGGGAAATCGACCGGAATGGATGATTTTGACGGTTATTCCGATTATTCCGCCCGATTTGAGACCTATGGTACAGCTCGACGGAGGACGTTTTGCAACAAGTGACTTGAACGACTTGTACCGCCGTGTTATAAACAGAAATAATCGTCTTAAAAGATTGCTTGAATTGGGTGCGCCCGATATAATCATAAGAAACGAAAAGAGAATGCTCCAGGAAGCGGTAGACGCTCTTATTAATAACGGAAGACGCGGCAGAACAGTAACCGGTCCGGGAAACAGAGCTTTAAAATCGCTTTCGGATTTGCTGAAAGGTAAGCAGGGACGTTTCCGTCAAAACCTGTTAGGTAAACGTGTTGACTATTCGGGACGTTCGGTTATCGTTGTAGGACCGGAGCTTAAGATTTATCAGTGCGGTCTGCCTAAAGAAATGGCGATAGAGCTTTTCAAGCCGTTTGTTATGAAAGAGCTTGTTGCAAGAGGACTTGCTCATAATATTAAGAGTGCTAAAAGAATGGTTGAAAGAGTTAAACCGGAGGTTTGGGACGTACTTGAAGATGTTATAAAGGAACATCCGGTACTTTTAAACCGTGCACCTACGCTTCACAGATTGGGTATACAAGCATTTGAGCCGCGTCTTGTGGACGGCAGAGCGTTAAAGCTTCACCCGCTTGTTTGTACGGCATACAATGCGGACTTTGACGGTGACCAGATGGCTGTCCATGTACCGCTTTCACCGGAAGCACAGGCAGAAGCAAGATTTTTAATGCTTTCGGCAAACAACCTTTTAAAACCGCAGGATGGACATCCTGTAACAGTTCCTACACAGGACATGATTTTGGGAAGTTACTACCTTACAATTGTTAAGCATGACGAATTGGGAGGAAAGGACTATCCCGGACGTGACCAAAGTGAGGAATGGCATCCGCATTATTATACAAGCTTTGATGAAGCTTTGCTTGCATATGATAACGATGAACTCGGACTTCATACTCCGATAAAAATCAGAATAGAAAAAGATGTTCACGGTGAACACAAAAAAGCTATAATCGATGCGACGGTCGGAAAGATTATATTCAACCAGAACATTCCGCAGGATTTGGGCTTTGTAGACAGAAGCGATCCTGCAAAAATGTTTGCCCTTGAAATAGGCTTTGACGTAACTGTCGGTAAAAAACAGCTTGGCGATATTATAGACAGATGTATAAGAAGCCACGGAACAACGGAAACAGCCGAAATTCTTGACCTTATAAAGGCTACAGGTTATAAATATTCGACAAAGGGTGCAATTACGGTTGCGGTTTCGGATATTGAAGTTCCTGAAAAGAAAGCGGAAATTCTTGAAGATGCAGAAGCTGAAATAGAAAAAATAACAAAGAAATTCAGACGCGGTCTTTTGAATGACGAAGAACGTTATAACCAGGTTATCAAAACATGGGCTGCGGCTTCGGAAAAAGTCACACAAGCGATGATGGAAAACCTTGGCAAATTCAATCCGATATTTATGATGGCGGATTCGGGAGCTCGAGGCAGCGTAAACCAGATCAGACAGCTTGCCGCAATGCGCGGACTTATGGCGGATACTCAAGGCCGTACGGTCGAAATTCCTATTCGTGCGAACTTCCGGGAAGGTCTTAATGTATTGGAGTACTTTATTTCTTCGCACGGTGCAAGAAAAGGTCTTACCGATACGGCACTTCGTACAGCCGATTCGGGATATTTGACAAGAAGACTTGTTGATGTATCGCAGGATGTTATAGTAAGAGAAAACGACTGCGGAACGGAAGAAGGCGTTTGGGTTTCGGCTATTATGGATGGCAACGAAGTTATCGAGCCGCTCAAAGACCGAATTGTAGACAGAGTTGCTCGTGAAGATGTTATTCATCCCATAACCGGAGAAATCCTGGCGAGAGGCAACGAAATTATTACAAGCGATGCAGCGGATAAAATTATTAAGGCAGGAATTGACAAAGTATATATCAGAAGTATCCTGACTTGCCAGACAAAAACCGGTGTATGCGCTAAGTGCTACGGTACAAACCTTGCGACAGGCGATATAGTAAATGTCGGAGAAGCTGTCGGAATAATTGCGGCACAGTCAATAGGTGAGCCGGGTACTCAGCTTACAATGCGTACATTCCACGCCGGCGGTGTTGCTTCGGGCAGCGATATTACACAGGGTCTTCCGCGTATTGAAGAGCTTTTTGAAGCGAGACGTCCTAAGGGTCTTGCAATCATTTCGGAAATCGGCGGTAAGGTAAGCGTTACGGAACAAAAACGTAAACGTGAAATTACCGTAACCAACGACGAGATAGGCGAGGCTAAAACGTATATGATTCCTTACGGCTCAAGTATAAAGGTTTCGGACGGCGATATAATTGAAAAGGGTGATCCCTTGACAGCCGGCTCTATCAACCCGAATGATATTTTGAGAATAAAAGGACCTCGTGATGTTCAGGATTATATTACCCGTGAAGTTCAGAGAACGTACCGTATGCAGGGTGTTGACATCAATGATAAACACGTTGAGGTTATCACAAGACAAATGCTCAGAAAAGTGCGTATTGAGGATTC
>CAKSJU010000045.1 GCA_934463455.1 uncultured Clostridia bacterium
GTTTTATTAAGGACTTTCGGCGGTCTTTTTTACATTCCCATTTTTGTTTTATTCTTTTTTGATTATCTTCAAACGTGTATGCTCTTCACGCTCTTTTTCCTCCAATGAATCGGAGATTTCCTTTGAAAGCCGTTCGTAAAGAGGAATGGTAATATTTTTTAAAGCGTTTGCACGCTTTTGAGTTTTTCGGATATTTACAGCAAGTCTGTAAACGGAGTTTTCAATTTCCGCAAGCTGCAGAGTAAGCTGTTTAACTTTGGAAAACTTTATATAAGCTTCATCCAAAGATGAACTTGTTTCGTAAAGTCCGTAGGGAAGAGACCCGACTGTCTCGTCTGCCGATACGGTTGGAATTTCAACGCCCATAACGCTCCTGAGCTTTATGCTGACGCTCTCGTCTACTGTTACCGCATGCATAACCTCGCGTACGTTTTCAACGCCCATAACAAGGTTGGCGGAACTCAGAGCCGTATATGCTTCGTTAAAGGTAGAGTCGATTTTTATCTGAACATCTTTTGCATTGTCAATCAGCTGCATCATTTCGCGAATAAGAATATTTCGTTTTTTATCGAGCATTTCATACCCTTGCTTGGACAGCTTAAGGGTATTTTTTACAGTCATAAGGTTACCCTTTGTGGGAGCAAGTGTTTTTGCCATACGAATATTCCCTCCAATTTATCTTTCTTTATAATATTTTTCAAGAATGTCGTCACTTACACGGTCAAGCTCGGACTTCGGCAGCATACCGAGAAGCTCCCAGCCGAGGTTAAGCGTAGTTTCGATAGTTCTGTTGTCGTTTTTTCCCTGGTTAATGAATTTTTCTTCAAATGCGCGTCCGAATGCAAGATATTTTTTATCTGTTTCGGAAAGCTCGTCTTCACCTATAACCGAGGCAAGGCTTCTTGCATCTTCGACTTTGGAATATGCGGCAAACAGCTGGTTTGAAAGCGCCGGATGATCCTCTCTGGTAAATCCTTCGCCGATGCCATCCTTCATAAGACGTGAAAGAGACGGCAAAATCGCAACCGGAGGATAAATTCCACGGAGTGTAAGGCTGCGGTCAAGAACTATTTGCCCCTCGGTAATATATCCGGTAAGGTCGGGGACAGGGTGAGTAATATCATCATTAGGCATTGTCAGGATAGGTACTTGCGTAACTGAGCCTTTTGCATCTTTTACGATACCTGCACGTTCATAAAGCGAAGCGAGGTCGGAATATAAATATCCCGGAAATCCTTTTCTTGAAGGAATTTCACCCTTTGATGAGGATATTTCACGCAATGCCTCTGCATAAGAGGTCATATCGGTAAGTATAACAAGCACGTGCATGTTATGCGTAAATGCGAGATATTCGGCGGCTGTCAGTGCGCATCTCGGAGTTATAATTCTTTCAACAACCGGGTCATTCGAAAGATTTAAGAACATTACAACCTTTTGCAGAACACCGCTTTCTTCAAAGGAACGCTTAAAGAAATCCGCCACATCATGCTTTACACCCATTGCGGCAAAAACAATTGCAAAGTTTTCATCTTCACTGCCGGAATCCGTTATTTTTGACTGTGAAGCGAGTTGAACGGCAAGCGCGTCATGCGGCATACCGTCTCCCGAAAATATTGGCAGCTTTTGACCTCTTATCAAGGTTGAAAGTGCGTCAATGGAGGATATACCGGTTTGAATAAAATTGTTCGGATATTCTCTTGCAACCGGGTTAATCGGCTGACCGTTTACATCTTTGGTTTCCTCCGCACAGTAATCGCCGAGACCGTCTATAGGCTTGCCGACTCCGTTCATAATTCTGCCGAGCATTTCCTTTGATAGCGGAAGCTCCATAGGCTTACCGGTCATTTTTGTTTTTGTATTTGTAAGAGAAAGACCGTTTGTACCCTCAAATACCTGAATTACCGCTTTATCGCCGGAAATACCTATTATTCTTCCCATTCGCGGCTTGCCGTTGTCAACTGACATTGTTACAACTTCATCGTAGGAGGCATCCTTTACGCCCTCTATAACAGCGAGAGGACCTTCGATATTTTTTAAGCCTAAATATTCAATAGCCATTTTTACCCCTCCTAATTATTTTTTATTATATCTTCGATTGTATCGGTGATTTTTTGATTAAGAGTATCAAATGCCGATAAATCATCGTTCGGAATGTTATATTTCATTCTGATAACTTCATCGCATATTCCGCTGTTTCGAACAGAGGACAAAACGATGTTTTTACTTACCGCTTTCATAATTCCGTCGTAGAGATGCAAAATTGTTTCCATCATTTTATTCTGCTTTTCCATAGGAACGTAAGTATCGTCCTTGTGATATGCGTTTTGCTGCAAAAATCCGAGTCGGATAACTCTTGCGATTTCAAGAACGGCTCTTTGTTCGTCCGGAAGTACATCTTCGCCGATCAGTTTTACGATTTCCATGAGATTGCTTTCTTCCTGCAAAATACTCATGAGCTTTGAACGGTTTTTAAGAAAATGTTTATCGATTTTTTCCGAATACCAGTCACTGAGGTCATCAATATACTCCGAATAACTCGAAAGCCAAGCGATAGCAGGGTAATGCCGTGCATACGCAAGCGATTTGTCAAGTGCCCAGAAGCATCTGATAAAACGTTTTGTATTCTGTGTTACAGGCTCGGAAAAATCAGCACCCTGAGGAGATACTGCACCTATTATTGTTACAGAGCCCTCCGAGCCGTTTAAATTGTCTACGTATCCCGCACGTTCGTAAAATCCTGAAAGCCTTGATGCAAGATATGCAGGGAAGCCTTCTTCGGCAGGCATTTCTTCCAGTCTTCCGGAAATTTCACGCAAAGCTTCTGCCCAACGTGAGGTAGAGTCTGCCATGATTGCAACGTGATAACCCATATCGCGGTAATATTCGGCAAGTGTAATTCCGGTGTAGATACTTGCTTCACGAGCTGCAACAGGCATATTTGAAGTATTTGCAATAAGCACTGTTCTGTCCAAAAGAGGTTTGTTGGATTTCGGGTCAAGAAGCTCAGAAAATTCCTCCAAAACCTGTGTCATTTCATTCCCGCGTTCACCGCAGCCTATATAGACAATTATGTCAGCGTCAGACCACTTTGCAAGCTGGTGCTGTGTCATTGTTTTTCCTGTTCCGAAACCGCCCGGAATTGCTGCCGCACCGCCTTTTGCGATAGGGAAGACAGTATCAATAATTCGCTGACCTGTTATCAGCGGAATGGAAATATGACGTCTTTCAACAAAAGGACGTGCTGTTTTTATAGGCCATTCCTGGGTCATGGTAATGTCTTTTTCACCGTCGGGAGTTTTGATTTTTACGATTGTGTCCGCAATTGTGTAGTCTCCGTCCGGAGCGACCCAGGTTACTTCACCCGAAAGATTCGGGGAAAGCATAACCTTATGTGTAATGAGCGAGGTTTCCGGAACGGTTGCAATTATGTCGCCGCCTTTTATACTGTCGCCGGGTTTAACCGTCAGTGTGGTTTTCCATTTTTTGCTTTCGTCAAGAGATTTTAATGTAAGACCTCTGCCGATAAATGACCCGGAAAGATTTTTTATGTCCTTAAGAGGACGTTCGATACCGTCAAATATGTTAGAAAGTATTCCCGGTGCGAGCATAACCGAAAACGGCTTGTGCATTGGATAAACCGGCTCTCCGGGCTTTAAACCGGTGGTTTCTTCGTAAACCTGAATAACCGCGGCGTCCGGCTTAATTCCGATAACTTCACCGATAAGGCGCATGTTTCCTACCAATACCATTTCCAACATCTGAAAAGAATCATTGCCCTTTGCTTCAATTACAGGTCCGTTTATACTGTAAATATATCCTTCATCTTTTTTCAAAACCAACCCCTCCTTTACAAATTAATGGTAAGTCCGCTCGTTTTAAGAAAATCTTCACGTTTTTCAAGCAGCATTTGACCGATTGTATAATCTGCCGATAAATTATTGCATTTAGCGGTAAAGCCTCCGATAATGTCGTCTTTTAACGAGCTTGTAACATTAATGTCCGGTATTTCGGAGATTAATGCATCTTTGAACTTTATATCTTTTTCGCAAAGGTTGATTTCACCTGTACCTATTTCATCGCATGCTTTTTTTGCAAGCGAAATAAGCCATTTTTCGTAATCTGCCGAATTGGTAAAATCAATAAGTCGGTTTTTCGCCGAGGTAAAAACTTCGTTTATTATTTCTTCACGCTTTTTCAAAATATTTTTTTTGGCATTCATTTCTTCTTTAAGTACGCGCCCGTTTTGTTCTTTGGAATACTTGCTTACGGCTTTTTGTATATCTTCATATGCGTCTTCGAGAAATTCCATTTCTTTTTCGTGCAGGGCAAGGCTTTTTGATTTTTCAATATCAGCCACTATTTCTTCTTTTTGCCTCTGCGCTTCGGTTAATATAATATTTGAAAAATCGGCGATTTTCTTTTCTAAATCTGCCATAGCTTCATCAATTCCCTTCATAGCATTACAGTTTAAGTCCGATTGCTTCTCTGACGTGGTTGTTAATGCTGTTTACTATATCACGGCTGCCGTGTCTGTCCGGTATTTCGACTATAAGAGGTATCGGGGTGTTCATTTTCAGACTGCTTATTTTATCCGGAATAAGCTTGCCGAGCTTTTCCGTAAGCAGTACAATTCCTATGCTGCTGTCGGTAAAAATTCTGTCGAGCTCAGCGGAAACTTCTTCTGCGGTATGAACAACAACGCCCTCAACACCTGCGAGTCTCATACCTATTTGAGTGTCAATGTTGTCGCTTATAAGATACATTTTCATAACTCGAAACCTTCTCTTGAATTAATTAGCTGAACAATATCAAAAGCGATATGATAAGTCCGTAAAGTGCGATACCTTCGGCAAGAGCAACGAAGATAAGTGTTTTACCCATGATTTTCTCATTTTCACTCATAGCGCCTATTGCCGCCGAAGCTGCGGATGCAACCGCAATACCGCCGCCGATGCCCGAAAGACCGGTAGCTAAAGCAGCACCGACATACATAAGTCCGTCCGCTGCCTGAGCGGCGTCACCGCTTGCCGCTGCGAATGCGGCAGGAGCATTTACCAGCATGGAAACGCTTGCTATTGCAAACAGTGAGAAAAAGCTGATTGCGTTCATCAAAAGACACTCTTTACCTTTTCGGCACCCGCTTGCGCGATACCAAACAAAAGGAACCATAACACTCAAAACCATCAATACCAATAATACTTTAATCAACATAATAACAACATCCTTTCAATTAGCTAATTATCTATTTCATTGCGGCAAACGGTTTTCCGTCGCCTTTGAAGTAACGGCTGAACATCTCGTAATACTCAAGACGCAAAACCTGTATACCGACAATAAGTCCTTCAAGTCCCATTACAATGATATTACCGAATATTTTCACTATAATTCCGGAAATACCGCTGCCGGCAAGCATTGTGACCGCCATCATCATTCCGACGTGAATTATGGCGAATGCGCCGACACGCAGGAAAGAAATTGTATTTGTAACAAAGCTTAAAAGCACATCGAACATTTCGAAAAAGCTTTCAACAAAGAACATACCGTCCTTTTTTGCCCAGTTTTTATCACCGGCGATTAATTCCGAAAGCGGAATTTCCAAAAACATTGTAACAAAGGTTACCGCCATCAGAATTTCGAATATTGCGGAATTTAATCCAAGCTTCAAAACCATATTGAGCAAGAGAGTCAGAAGTGATACATAAAATACCATTCCGGATATTCCGTTCGGCGAAAAGAGCAATGCTCCTATATCTTTTTGCCGTATGGCGTTAATCATATTCAGCAGCATACATATTAAAATCAATGCAACTCCAAGACCGACAGCACCCAGCAGCATGAACATAATCTGGTCAATAGGCTCTATCAGACGTACCGAGGAGAGAATTTCTTCGTTTCCGAAAATACTGCCGTAGATAAATCCGAAGCCTATGCCGGAAACTCCTACGGCAGAGACAATTGCCGCAAGCTGCATCTTTGTTTTTTTATAGATTAAATATCCCAAAATAGCAAATATTGCACTTTGTCCCACATCTCCGAACATAATGCCGTAGAGCAGAAAATATGTTATTGCCAAAAACGGTGTCGGGTCAATTTCTCCGTAGCGGGGAAGCCCGTACATATTTACAAACATTTCGAACGGCTTGATAAGCTTGGGATTTTTAAGTTTTGTCGGCGGTTTGGATATGCGTTCGAGATTTTCCGCATCATCTACAAAGAATATAAGTTTTTCATCTTTCTGCGCGGTTTTTTCAAATTTTTTTGCGTCTTTTTTCGGCATCCAACCGACAAGGTAGAAAAAGTCTTTACTGTGCGCCGCTTTACGGCGAAGATTTTCAAGTTTCATATGCTCGCTTGCCCAAGCGTAAATACCGAGAACGGTTTCGATATTTTTGCCGAGGATTGCTTCTGTTTCGGTATCAAGACGTTTATTGTCCTCCGACAGTGTGTCGTTTTGCTTTCGCAAAAATTCCTGAGTTGCTTTCGGCGTACCGATTGCGGCGTCCGGAATATCAACTTCGTCAAAATACAAAGAATCAAAAACCGCGTTTATTTTATCTGCGTGTGATTTCGGTGCGAAGTAAAATCCCCAAATATCTTCTTTTTCTTCGGAGGTTTTTACAAATATAGCTTCTATATCTCCGAGAAATGTTTTAAGAGTCAGGTAACTGCTTTTCGGCATTCGCCCGAAATGATAATCAATATACCGAAAATGCAGCAGCTTTGCAAGGTCAACATCTACGTTTTCCAAAGTGTCAAACTGATGTATTATTTTTTCATTTTCGGCAATGCGTATTCCGTTAAGCTCTTTTTCCTTCTTTACGGAGTCTACTTGGTTTTTCAGCTCGTTTAAAAAGTCAAACATTTTGTCGTAGTCCATTGAGGATACGTCGCCTGCTTTTTTGAGCTGGTCTTTTTCGGGGGTTATAATATCTCCCGCCATTTTGAAAAGCGTGTCGTATCTTCCGTCCTCCGCAAAGGGAAGAAGCTTTTCTCCGTTGTCGAGTACGGATACGGCGTTTTCCAAATGAATTTCTCTGCCGATAACATATTTTGAAGCCAGTAAATCAAAATCGCTGATTTTACCGGCTATTGTGACGGCTTCCATTTTAAGCACTGACAAGGTATCATCTCCTTATTGCTGATCAATTTCAGGACATTTGAAAAAGCTAATTAACTTTTTTAATATCCACTACCTGTTAATACAAATATTTTTCCTTATAATATCGGGGGAAATTCCGTATCGTATTCCCTCAATAATTGTTTTTATGTTTTCGCGTTCGGTCATGAGTAAACCGAAGAATGCGTAAACCTCGGTAAATGTTCCGGATTGCAGCTTATATGCTTTTTTTGCGTTTTCAAAGCATATTCTGTTGTAATTTCTTTCGATATAAAACTCACCGTCGGCAGATTTCAAAATATCGGCATATCGTCCGTTCAGTATAAGTCTTTCGCACTCATCCTTCGTTTCGGCTTCAACAAGGCTTGATATATCATCTTTCGAAAGCCTGTAATATACCGGGATGAGGTATGTGTATATAAGCTCTTTCGGCGTTTTAAAATATCTCTTACAGCGATATATCCACATAATGTTTAAATAATCTATTTGAGTGCCGAGAAATTTTTTGAACTCCGGCTGCTGATTTTTTTGTATAAATTTCGAAGCTGCCGCCCAAAGAGCTTTAAAATAAAATCTCGTGAGCATCATACTGATTGCGGGGTAATCCGCATTCATGGAGTCGGCATGCTTTAAAACGGGATACAAAACCGAATTTTTACAAGCCGCACATATATCAGAAACCGTTTTGCTGTGCTGCAAAAGCTCGGCATCAATATCCGAATGTTCGGAAAAGAAATTGCTTTTTACAATTTCATATCCGTTGGAATATGTTTCTTCATGGCTTAAAACTCTTCTCAAAACCGTATTGAGTACGCTTATTTCATTTTGCAGCAGAAGAAATCTGATAAGCTTTCTCTCGTTAAGACCGACAAATTTATAAAGCTTAACGTACTCGTTTTCAAGTTTTCTGTCAATTCGTTTTTCCAGCATTCCGCGGTGTATGGAAGAATCGTTTAAATCCGAAATAAACTGTTCATAATACGTTTTTTTTAAGTATGAACATATTTCGTTTACCGAATGTTTTTCCAAAAGTGCGTTATAGTCCGCAAAGGTTAAATGACCGGAGTGCATTGCGCTGAGCTTTGCGGATAAAGCGCAAAATTCATTATTCATATTTCCAGCCTCCGATTTTCAGACGATTCCGATAATTTCATCGCAAATTTTATTTACCCATTCGTCTTTTTTTCCTTTGCATACGGAGTCGAGTTCTTCTTCTGCTTTTTGATATTTAAGCTTCAGCTCCGAAATTTTTTTTTCGGCATAATCCTGCTCTGAATTTTTTATGGTATCGTATTTTTTTTCAACTCTTTCTTTTATATCGTTGTGAATGTTCTCGACATCAACATCGATATTACTCTTCAGATTGGCTTTTAGTCTTTGAGCATCAAAAACAATTGCCTGAGCTTGATCTTCAATTTGTATTAACCTGTTAATTATATTTTCCATAATCTCAAGCCTCCTTGATAAAAATTCGATTTAACTGATTGTAAAATTCGGCTGCGTTAGTTTTTCAAGCTTTGGAGCGGAGCGGGTATTCTTCCTCCGCGGTTTATAAATTCCTCGCTGCTTAACGATTTAACCGCCATGACCGGACCGCTTCCCAAAAGTCCGCCGAATTCGACGGTGTCACCGACTTTTTTGCCGGGAGCCGGTATTATTCTTACTGCGGTGGTTTTTGTATTAACCATTCCGATTGCGGCTTCGTCCGCTATGATTGCGGATATTGTTGAAGCACTTGTATCTCCGGGAATAACTATCATATCAAGTCCCACGGAGCATACACATGTCATTGCTTCAAGCTTTTCAAGCTGAAGAACTCCGCTTTTTGCCGCTCTTATCATACCGGCGTCCTCACTTACCGGAATAAACGCTCCCGAAAGTCCGCCGACATACGAGGAAGCCATTACGCCGCCTTTTTTCACCGCGTCGTTGAGAATTGCAAGTGCGGCGGTTGTTCCGTGAGTTCCGCACATTTCAAGTCCCATTTCTTCAAGAATGTAAGCCACGCTGTCACCGATTGCGGGAGTGGGGGCAAGTGATAAGTCCACAATTCCGAACGGGACGTTAAGCCTTTTTGAAGCTTCCTTTGCAACAAGCTGACCCATTCTGGTAATTTTAAAAGCAGTATTTTTTATTGTTTCCGCAACCACTCCGAGAGGCTCGCCTTTCACCTTTTCCAAAGCACATTTAACAACCCCCGGACCGCTTACGCCCACATTGATGACACATTCGCCTTCACCTTCTCCGTGAAAAGCTCCCGCCATAAACGGATTGTCCTCAACCGCGTTGCAGAAAACAACAAGCTTTGCGCATGCAAATCCGCCGGAAGAAGCGGTTAGAGCCGCGGCGGATTTTATAACTTCGCCCATTTCTTTAACCGCGTCCATATTTATTCCCGCACGGGTTGAGCCTACGTTTACGCTTGAGCAGACAATATCCGTAGCAGCAAGTGCTTCGGGAATTGATTTAATCAAAAGCATTTCGCCTTTTGTGACGCCTTTGTGTACCAATGCGGAATATCCGCCGATGAAATTTACTCCGACATGCTTTGCGGCTTTATCAAGAGTTTTTGCAAGTTTTACGCAATCCGCAATTGTCGGATCTTCAAGAGCGTCAACAATTGTTGATATGGGAGTAACGGAAATTCTTTTGTTTATGATAGGTATTCCGAATTGTTCTTCTATGTCCTCACCCGTTTTAACAAGGTCTTTTGCGTAAGATGTTATTTTATTGAATATTTTTTCACATGCCTTGTCAACATCGGGGTCGGCACAGCTTTTTAAGGAAATTCCCATTGTAATTGTTCTTATGTCAAGATTTTCCTTGTCAATCATATTGATTGTTTCAAGTATCTCAAAAGGATTTATCATTGGAATCCCCTCCTTTATATACGGTGCATTGAGGAGAAAAGCTCCTCGTTTTGCAGATGTATTGTAACGCCTATTTTTTCGGCAACATCATCAAGCTTCTCAGAAATTGCTTTTACGGTATGTTTTGACATGTCGACAAGCATAACCATTGTGAATATGTCCTGCATTATAGTTTGCGAAATATCAAGAATATTTATGTCATTCTCGTATAAAACATTGCTCACTCTTGCAATTATTCCTGTCTTGTCTTTTCCGATAACTGTTATAACGGCTTTCATACTTTTTCTCCTTAAAATTTTATTATATATTTATTAATATTTTTAAATATAATAATACTATTTTTTAAAAAAATCCAACGCCAAATCAGACAATATTCGGATAAAAATAAAGTAAAATCAGAAAGTACGCACAAATAATTTTGAATTTATTTGATTTACTCTCAATATCTTTAAAATACTTTGCTTTTTATCAAAATATTGTATAATATGGATAAAATTTGATATTAAATTCACAAACTTTTGGGAATTTTTTCGGCAAAAATTTGCGGTAATTTGACAAATAAGCTAAAATGATGTATAATATCCGAATGTAAAGCATAAAAAAGCATTTATTAAATTACGGAAAGGAAGCTTGTAGGCAATGCGGGTTTTAAAGAAACAAAGAAACAGTAAAATGTGCATAATATGCGGCATGGACAATGAAAACGGAGTTAAGGCACAGTTTTATAATATGGAGGATAATTCGGTTATCTCGCCTTTTGAATATTCCGAGTCTCATCAAAGCTATCCGGGGCGTGTTCACGGCGGAATGATAACGGCAATGCTGGATGAAGTGGGATTAAGAGCTATCTGGACAACCGAGGCGGATGTGTGGGGAGTTACGATGTCACTTGAGACAAAGTTCAGAAAACCTGTTCCGTACGGCGAAAAATTGTATGCCGTAGGAAAAGTCGTATCGTCAACGCACAGATTTATCAAAAGTAAAGCATATATTTATGACGGCGAGGGAAATAACCTTGCCGAAGCGGATTTGAAATATATAAAGCTCTTGCCGGAAATGATTTCGGACAGCGACTGCCACGAGGAAATGCACTATTATGTTGAGGATGATGTCAAAGAGATAGACACTCCGTGGATTAAATAATATCGGTATGTACGCAGGCAAAATCGCGGCAAAGCAGTTTTATTATTTTTTTGTTTTCGTCGGAGGCGTTGTCGGTTAAAATCATAACCTCCGCTTGGGGATGCTCTGCCATGAGACTGCGTATAATACATTCGATATTATCATAATTGCCGGCGTTTATGACGATGAGCGAACTGCGGTGTCGCATGCGGATAAAATGCAGTAAACATTCAAAAACCGCTGCTGTAAGCAGAGTAAAAAGAACGGGAAGCAAACAAACGTAAAAGTTGTCATACATGAACATTCACCTCTTTGCATGTTGGATAATCATATTGTAAGAATATGCCGCAGACCGTCATTTTGTGAAAAATAACAAGAATTTTATGTAAAACAGATAACTTTTTTTATGTTAAGTATTTAACACAGGCATTGACAAAACGTTGTTTTTTTTGTACAATAATATATGTAGAAATAAATAAAAGTAAAGTACAGACCGGGAGGAATGAAATATGGGTATGACTTTGACAGAGAAAATTTTGTCCGCTCATTTGGCAGAAGGAAAAATGATAAAGGGCGAAGAGATAGGAATAAAGATTGACCAGACTTTAACTCAGGACGCAACCGGTACAATGGCATATCTTGAGTTTGAGGCAATGGGCGTGCCGAGAGTAAAGACGGAACGTTCGGTTGCATATATTGACCATAACACGCTGCAAAGCGGATTTGAAAATGCGGATGATCACAGATTTATCGGTAGCGTGTGCAAAAAGCACGGAATATATTTTTCGCGTCCCGGTAACGGAATATGTCACCAGGTACACCTCGAAAGATTCGGAATTCCCGGAAAAACCCTGATAGGCTCGGACAGCCACACTCCGACCGGCGGCGGTCTCGGAATGATAGCTATAGGCGCAGGCGGCATGGATGTTGCTGTTGCAATGGGCGGAGGAACATACTACATAACCTGCCCGAAGGTTGTAAAGGTTGAGCTTACCGGAAAGTTAAGCCCGTGGGTTGCCGCAAAGGATGTTATTCTGGAAGTATTGAAGAGAATGTCGGTAAAAGGCGGCGTAGGTAAGGTTATAGAATATACCGGCGAAGGAGTTAAAACTCTTTCGGTACCGGAAAGAGCCACGATTACCAATATGGGCGCAGAGCTTGGAGCCACGACATCAATATTCCCGTCGGATGAAATAACAAGACAGTTTTTAAAAGCGCAGGACAGAGAAGAAGTATATACTCCGCTTGCTGCTGATGAAGACGCTGTTTATGATGAAGAGATTAAAATAAATCTTTCACAGCTTGAGCCGCTGGCGGCATGTCCTCACTCTCCGGATAATGTTAAATCGATAAACGAAATAGGAGATTTGAAAATTGACCAGGTTTGCATAGGCTCTTGTACAAATTCATCACTTGCAGATATGATGAAAGTTGCGCATATTTTAAAAGGGAAAACAGTTCATCCCGATGTTTCGCTGTCGATTGCACCGGGTTCCAAGCAGGTTTTGAACATGCTTGCCGAAAACGGAGCTTTGGCGGATATGATAGCGGCGGGTGCAAGAATTTTGGAAAGTGCATGCGGACCTTGCATAGGCATGGGTCAATCGCCCAATTCAAAGGGCATATCATTAAGAACATTTAACAGAAATTTTGAGGGGCGTTCCGGAACAAAGGATGCAAAGGTTTATCTTGTTTCGCCGGAAACAGCGGCTGCTTCGGCACTTGCTGGTGTACTTACAGACCCGAGAACACTCGGCGAAATGCCTGAAATTAAAATGCCCGAGCATTTTGATATAAACGACAATATGGTTGTTCCTCCGATAGAGGAAGAGAAAATGAACACTGTTGAAGTGTTGAGAGGACCTAATATAAAGCCGTTCCCGATAGCAGATCCGATGCCGGATTCGATTGAAGCAGGATGCAGCCTGAAAGTAGGCGATAATATAACAACCGACCATATTATGCCTGCGGGAGCAAAAATCCTGCCGCTGCGTTCGAATATTCCGGAAATTTCAAAGCATTGCTTTGCGGTATGCGACGACCAATTCCCGAAGCGTGCGCTTGAAATGGGAAAATCGGTTATTGTCGGCGGCTCAAATTACGGACAAGGCTCTTCAAGAGAGCATGCCGCGCTTGCTCCGCTTTACCTCGGAGTTAAAGCGGTTATAACAAAATCATTTGCCAGAATACATATGGCAAATCTGATAAATGCCGGAATTATCCCGATGACCTTTGAAAATGAGGCGGATTATGACCTTATTGACCAAGGAGATGTTCTCGCAATCGAAAATGTAAGAGAGCAAATTCGAAATGGAGACAGTATTAAGGTTGTAAACAAGACAAAAGGCTTTGAATTTAATGCAAAAACAAGCTTTTCACAGCGTCAGAAGGGTATGCTTTTGGCGGGAGGATTGCTGAATTATACAAAAAATATGAGTGCAAATAAATAATAGTTAATTGTAAAATGTAAATTTTACAATTAGCTATACAAATAAATAAAAAACGGAGGAAAAAACCATGGCATATGATGCGGATATTCAAGCGGCGGTTGATAAATTTGCCGCTGTTCTGGAGGAACAAAAAAAGAGAATTGCAAAGATGAAAGAAGAAAAGGATTTTATCGACTATTCAAAGCTCGATAAAATTGTAATAGGTGTTTGCGGCGGAGACGGAATAGGACCGGCAATAACTCACGAAGCACACAGAATACTTGAATTTTTGCTTGCTGATGAAGTGAAAAACAAAAAAGTTGAGTTTAAAGTAATAGACGGACTGACAATTGAAAACCGAGTAAAGGTAAACAAGCCTATTCCGGATGACGTTTTGGCAGAACTTAAAAAATGTCACGTAATCTTAAAGGGACCGACAACCACTCCGAGAGCGGGCGACCCGTGGCCGAATATTGAAAGTGCGAACGTTGCTATGCGAAAAGAGCTTGACCTTTTCGCGAACGTAAGACCCGTTAAAGTTCCGGAGCAGGGAATAGATTGGACTTTTTACCGTGAGAATACAGAGGGCGGATATGCTGTCGGCTCCAAAGGCGTAAATGTAAATGATGATTTGGCGGTGGACTTTGTTGTAACAACCGAGGACGGCTCGGAAAGAATTGCCCGCGCAGCATTTGAATATGCAAAGAAGAACGGCAAGACAAGAGTTACATGCGTAACAAAGGCTAACGTAATAAAAACTACCGACGGTAAATTCTTAAAGATTTGCCAGGAGGTTGCAAAGGATTACCCCGGCATTGAGCTTGACGACTGGTACATCGACATTATGACAGCGAAATTGGTTGACCCGAAAAGAAGAACTCAGTTCCAGGTTGTTGTGCTGCCGAATTTGTACGGAGATATTATCACTGACGAAGCGGCGGAATTTCAAGGCGGCGTAGGTACTGCGGGAAGCGCTAATATAGGTAAGCGATATGCGATGTTTGAAGCTATTCACGGCAGTGCCCCGAGAATGGTAAAAGAGGGAAGAGATAAATATGCGGATCCTTGCTCGATTATAAGAGCGGCTGTTATGCTTCTTTCTCACATAGGCTACCAGAATAAAGCGGATAAGCTCGAAAAAGCTTTGGATAAATGTATGTATGAAGAGAAAAAGCTTACAATAACAGGAAGAGATACCGGCTGTACCGGAGCGGAATTTGCGGATTATGTTATGGAAACTATAAAAACGCTCTGAAATTAAAATAAATAGCTAATTGTAAAGTACAAATTTTACAACCGGCTAATTAAAAATAAATTAAAGGATAGAGATGTAGCAAATGATTAGAGAACTTGTTAAAAACATATATGCGGACAGTGAGAAGTATTCCGAAAAAACCGTTACATTGGGCGGTTGGATAAGAAATATCCGCGACAGCAAGCAGTTTGGATTTATAGATTTAAATGACGGAAGCTGTTTTAAATGCGTTCAGGTAGTATTTGAGCGTGATATAATATCGAATTACGATGAAATCAGTAAGCTTAACGTAGGCTCGGCAGTGGTTGTTAAGGGCAGGGTTGCACTCACTCCGAATATGAAACAGCCGTTTGAAATTAAAGCGGAGAAAATAGAAGTAGAGGGAACATCAACTCCGGATTACCCGCTCCAGCCGAAAAGACATACGGTTGAATATCTGCGCGAGCAGGCATATTTAAGACCTCGTACAAATCTGTTTTCCGCGGTATTCAGAGTAAGGAGCGAGGTTGCGTTTGCAATTCATAAATTCTTTAATGACAGAGGATTTGTATATGTTCATACTCCGTTGATTACCGGCTCCGATTGCGAGGGTGCGGGCGAAATGTTCAGAGTTACCACTCTTGATTTGAATGATGTGCCGAAAACAGAGGACGGGAAAGTTGATTTTTCAAAGGACTTTTTCGGAAAAAGTGCAAATCTGACAGTTTCGGGTCAGCTTGAGGGAGAAACATATGCAATGGCATTCGGAAACATTTATACCTTTGGACCGACATTCCGTGCGGAAAATTCAAATACTGCCAGACATGCGGCGGAATTTTGGATGATAGAGCCGGAAATTGCTTTTGCGGATTTGGATGACAACATGCAGCTTGCATGGGATATGATACAATTTATAGTAAATCATGTGCTTGATAAATGTGCGCAGGAAATAGACTTCTTTAACAGCTTTGTTGATAAAACGCTAAAAGAAAGACTTGTAGCACTTGTAAACAGTGATTACGAAAAGGTAACATATACCGATGCTGTTGAGTTGCTCAAAAAAAGCGGAGCGGACTTCAAATTCCCTGTTGAATGGGGATGTGACCTGCAAACGGAGCATGAGAGATATTTGACCGAAAAGGTATTTAAAAAACCGATTTTTGTAATAGATTATCCGAAAGAAATAAAATCGTTCTATATGCGTCTTAACGATGATGGAAAAACCGTTGCGGCAATGGATATGCTTGTTCCGGGAGTCGGCGAAATTATAGGCGGAAGTCAGCGTGAAGAAAGACTTGACATTCTCACAAAGAGAATGGAGGAGCTGGGTCTTGAAGAAGAGGATTATTGGTGGTATTTGAATTTGAGACGTTACGGCGGCACAAAGCACGCGGGTTACGGTCTCGGATTTGAAAGAATAATAATGTATATAACGGGCGTTGCTAATATCAGGGACGTAATTCCGTA
>CAKSJU010000046.1 GCA_934463455.1 uncultured Clostridia bacterium
TTTCAAAGACGACAAACTGAAATATGCCGAAATTATGCCTTTTCAGGCGGTGTTATGATTACTTATCTTCGGCAAACACCGTCGGGTTTGGTTTGAGCGTTCCGAAGCATTTTTTCCTATCCCCTCAAAAGGCAGTGTATTTTATACACTGCCTTTTATCAAGTTATAGATTTCAGAATACTTTTTTTCAAGTAAATTCCATTTTTTATGCGACGACATTATTTTTTCGGAAAGAATTATGCTTATTTTGTCCGATACGCATTTCCCTTTTATAATTCGTCTGTCGGCTCTGTTTTTTGCAAAATCTTTTATAATCACAAGCCTTATTCCCACAACAAACAGGCAAATTCCCAGATAAATTAATTTAATCTTATTCACTTTAGTCTCCGTTCCGCCGTCCTGCGCCGGCACAAATTATACTTCAACTTCTCTTGTCCGCAGGTCAAGAAATGATAAAAGCTTAAAATGCCCATATGCGTTTTTCGAACAAAGTGAGGAAATTTCGCACGGGCAATTAAATCCGCCGGAGGCTTAACGCGAAATGAAGTTTCACGTTAAAAATCTATTTCCTTTATCAATTCTTTTAAAGTTTCCGCAGAATCCCTTAAGCCTTTCATTTCTTCACGGCTGAACGGTACCTCCAAAATTTTTTCTATGCCGTCTCCGCCCACCTTTGTCGGAACGGAAAGCGCAACATCACTTATGCCGTATTGACCGTCAAACACACTCGAAACCGTCAAAATCGAATTTTCGTCTCCCGCTATACATTCAACGATTTTTGCAACCGCAACGGCAATGGCATAATAAGTCGCGCCTTTCTTTTTAATAATGTCATATGCGGAATTTTTCACCTCATTATACATGGTGTCCAAATCGCCTATGTCGCATTTGCCGGTATAGCGGCAAAACTCGTGCATGGACATTCCGCCGATATTCGTCACGCTCCACGCCGCTACTTCGCTGTCTCCGTGCTCACCGATAATATATGTGTGGCAATTACGTGCATCTATGCCGGTTTTCTGGCTTATCAAAAATTTAAGCCTTGAAGTATCAAGCACTGTTCCCGAGCCCAAAACCTGATTTTTCGGAAGACCGGAAAGCTTATAGGTGACATACGTAAGAATATCCACAGGATTCGAAACCGTCAGCAGAATAATGTCATCGGGAGCATATTTCATTATATTTTCCACAATTCCGCGCGTAATATCCACATTTCTTTTCAGCAAATCCAGCCTGCTCTCTCCCGGTGCCTGATTTGCCCCCGCCGTTATTATAACAATATCCGCGTCACGGCATTCCTCATATCCTCCCGCCGTCACGCGTACCGGCTTCACAAAAGACACTCCGTGCGAAATATCAAGTGCGTCTCCCTCCGCTTTCGCTTCATTAATGTCAATTATTACAATATGCGAGAAAATTCCGCTCAGCATAATCGTATATGCCGAAGTCGAGCCGACAAATCCCGCTCCCACAATAACTACTTTACCTCTGAACATTTTTATCCTACTCCTTTTATTGTTTTTTCAATTTACATTAACTATTATTCTCATAAATTCCGCATTTATCCGCTTTTTCAAAAAAAGGGATTGACAATAACGCTTTGCCGTGCTATAATAAGCAGTGATAGCAAAGTAGGAATCCGCGCGTTAAGTGAGAAAAGGACGGGAAGTTGCCTTTTCTACGAAAAGAGAACGAATAAAACTCTCTTGCGGTGCGTTTTCCGCATTCCGTTGCTGCAAGATCGATTTATATTTTCCTTTTTGTGGTAATTAATGCTATAGAAAGGATTTTTTTATTATGAACAAAACTTTTAAAACAAAAACACTTGTAACCTGCGCTCTTCTTGTTGCGCTTCAGATCGTATTTGTACGTTTTATCTCGCTCGGAACGGGAAGCATAAGAATATCCCTCGGCTTTGTTCCGGTCGCCGTTGCAGGCATGATTTTCGGGCCGCTCGGCGGAGGTATTGTCGCTTCGATTGCCGATTTTTTGGGAATGCTGCTTTTTTCCAAGGGGACTGTCTACTTTTTTCCGCTGACAATAAGCGAGTTTCTTTACGGCTTCGGTTTCGGACTTTTTCTGCACAACCGCGATTTGCCGCCGATAAAGCTTTCAATATGCGTTATCGTTCAATTCATTCTTGTGAATTTAATACTTTCCTCTGTATGGCTGTATCTTTATTATATAATTGTTGTCGGTACTCCGAAAGGCTTTGAAGCAATATTTACAGGTCGTCTCGCGGCAGCGGCAGCCAATTTGCCTATGCAGATTATCGGCATAAATGTTATTAACAAATATTTAAAAGCTCCGCTGAAAAAACTCGGACAGCAGTAGAAAGGAATACCATACATGACCGATTTCAAAACCTATGCAAACAGCTTTCAGGCAATAGCCCGTCTGGAGCTTGAGGGAATAACAACGCTCCTCGATTTTCTTTCTCATCCCGAAAGGGACTTAAAATTCATCCATGTTGCGGGAACAAACGGAAAGGGCTCTGTCTGTGCCTTCCTGCAAAAAATTCTCACCCACGCGGGATATAAATGCGGAAAATACATTTCTCCGAATTTGATAAGTGTAAACGAACGTATCTCGATAGATGACAAAGAAATTTCGGACAAAGAGCTTTGCGATGTTTTGAAAACGGTCGAAATCGCTTCGGAAAAAGTAAAAAACAAGCTCGGCGATGCTCCGACGCAGTTTGAAATCTGGACAGCGGCAGCTTTTATATATTTTAAAGAAAAAAATTGCGATATTGTTATTTTGGAAACCGGTCTCGGCGGCTCCCGCGATGCGACAAACGTAATACCGTCTCCGATTGCATCCGTCATTACCGGGATTGCAAAGGACCATATGTCATATCTCGGTAATACTCTTGCACAAATTGCATCGCAAAAAGCGGGAATTATCAAAAAAGGCGGATTTACCGTAACATGCCGACAGGTTGACGAAGTTGAAAACGTGCTCAAAAAAGCATGCGAGAAAACCGAAACTCCTCTTTATATTTCCGATTCGGCAATAGTTGAAAATTACCGCGGCATGAATGAGGTTATGACCTACCGCGGTATGTCGGATTTGGAAATAGGTATTCCCGGTATTCACCAAATCGAAAATGCCTGTATTGCGGCAGAAACCGCACTGCGGCTTAATATTCCCGAGGAATCAATAAGATATGGGCTTAAAACCGCAAAAAATCCGGGCAGGCTTGAGCTTATAGAGAAAAATCCCACTGTTATATTTGACGGAGCGCACAATCCTAACGGTGCCGCCGCCCTCAGCAATAATCTAAAAAGATATTTTCCCGGTCAGACCCCGGTATTTATAATGGGAGCAATGGCAGACAAGGATATTTCCGGCATGGCAAAAGCACTTTTTTCCGAATACAAAAAAACAACCGTCTATACGGTTGCCGTTTGTGATAATCCGCGTTCCGAAAGTGCCGAAAAATTAGCCGAAAAATTATCTTCTTCAAATATTACCGCCGTTGCCTGCAAAAATATGCGTACAGCATATGACGCAGCACTTGAAAAAGGCCGTTTGGTTGTAATTTGCGGCTCACTGTATTTGTACAAAGATTTAAAAGAAATGCCGAAAAGGACATAAAGTCTTTTTCGGCATTTCTTTTAACTGTCTACAGCAAATAGGAATATTTTGAAAAAAGCTGTATTCCCCGCGATATTTCGCTTGACGAAAGTCTTGATGTCAAATAATTCTTTAACTCCTGCCGCTCCTCCGGTGTCAGTCCTCCGCTTAAAAGTCCGAGAATGTACCCCGGGTCTACCTTTGCCGCCAGCGCCATTCCGTCCTTTAAATCCTTCGGCTCGATTTGCTCTTTTGCCTTTTCAACCCTGCTTTTTTGCGTCCCGCCCGAGCCTGAGGCAGATTCATTTTTCTTTTCGTTTCTCTCTTTTGCCTCTTCTATGGTACCCAAAAGCTCTTCCGACTCATTAGGATTATTCTCATTAATATAGGATTTAACATCCTCTTCCTGCAAAACCGTTTCTACCTGGTTTAAAATATCGTTTGCATCGATTTGCTTTTTTTCTCCGTTTTCGGTTTGTGTTACCAGATAATGAGGTTTAATGTAAAATTGATAAACACCTATCCCCGCGCCGACGGCAATAAACAGTATTCCGATAATTACTGCCAATACAATCAGTGTTATTTTTTTTGCTCTGTTACTCTGCATTGCTATGTAAATCTCCTTTCATCCGTTTTTGTTTTTAACGCTTTGCCCGCAGGGAGCGTTCGTTCCATAAGGTTATATATTTAATATAACATAATTTTATTACATAATCAACATATTTTCTAAAAATTATTTTGTTTAATTTTGTAAGACAACGTCATAAGACTGTCGGTCAAATGCACATTTTCAACCGCCACATCCCCGCTCACCTTTATTTCGGCATACGAAAAATTCCAAAGTCCCTTAATGCCGCATGCCGCAAGCTTGTCGGCAATTTCCTGCGCCGCCTCTTTCGGCACGGCAAGTATAGCGATGTCCGGCTTGTTTTCCGATATATATTCTTCCAGCTTACTGTCCGAAAGCACTTCCGCTCCGTTTATGGTTGTACCGGTAATTTTTTCATCACGGTCAAAAATCGCACACAGCTTAAAACCTCTTTTTTCAAATGCGCTGTGATTTGCAAGAGCATGGCCGAGATTTCCCGCACCGACAATTATTGTTTTATAACCGTCGTGAAGTCCCAGTATTTTACCTATTTCAACGTAAAGGTTATCGACGCTGTAGCCGTAACCCTGCTGTCCGAAACCGCCGAAGCAGTTAAAGTCCTGTCGTATCTGCGACGCTGTCACATTCATTTTTTTGCTTAACGCTTTTGATGAAATTCGATTTACACCTTTGCTTTTCAATTCGCTTAAGTATCTGTAATAACGCGGCAAACGTTTGATTACGATATCCGGGACTCTTTTTTTATTTGAATCCATTGCGATTTTCCTCTCTCACAAGTTATTTTTATTTTAAAGCCGCATATACGTCTTTTTCGAAATTTGCTGCGGTTTTTGCTCCCGACCCGCCGTCATACCGGGAATTTTTCATATATACGGCAGTTATTTTATTTTCAATATCTACCCAAAAATGCGTTCCGTACGCGCCGCTCCAGCCGTATGCACCCTCCGGCAAGCTTTTGTAAAAACCGTTTTTGTTTACTCTCACTCCAAGTCCCCAAATCTCACAGCGCGGAAAATCTCCGAATATCGGACGCGGAATTTGCATTTCTTTGACGCTTTCTCCGGACAATATTCTCACATCGCCGTATTCGCCCTCATTTAAGAGCATTTGCGCAAATTTGGAATAATCGTTAAGACAGGATACCACTCCCGCACCGCCGCAGGTATAGCTCGCCGGGAAATCCGCAAAAACACATTTCGGCACATCTGCATTAACGGCTTTGCCGTCTTTGAAATCACTCATTTTTATCATTTTGCCCCAAGCTTCCTCCGACGGAGTAAAGGTTGTATCGTCCATGCCGAGAGGTACAAAAATATTTTCCCTTGCAAAATCCGCAAATTTCATTCCCGATACAATTTCTATAATACGTGCAAGCACATCAAATGCCGCAACCGGGCTGTACCAATCTTTCTCGCCCGGCTCAAAATCAAGCATTACATTTTCATAATATTTAACCGCTGTTTCAAGATTTTCTTTATCCGCCGCTGTCATTTGAGCTGCCTGTGCATCTCCTATTTCTCTGCACATAAGACCGCTTGTGTGCGAAAGGAGGTTTTCTATTGTAATTTGTCTTGTTGCTTCACATTTTATTCGCAATTCGCCGTTTTCGGAAAACTCTCCTATATTCATATGCGCGAAACCGGGGAAATATTTCGAAACAGGATCGGTTATCGAAAGCTTTCCTTTTTCCGCCAAAATCATAATACATACCGCAGTTATCGGCTTTGTCATCGAAGCCATTCTGTACAGTGCATCGTCGGTCAATTGCTCTTTTGTTTCGGCATCCTTATATCCGAAACAGTTTTTGTATACAACCTCACCGTTTTGCATAACGCAAACCGCCGCCCCGCCGACGCGTCCGCTCTCTACATCTTCTCCGATTCTGCTTTGAAGTTTTTCCTCCAATATTTTTTTGTCCAATAATTTCATTTGAAGCTGCCCTCTTTCAATTTTTTATATCAAAACCTACCGCATTCTGCGTTCAGGTTATATATATTTTAAAATAAATTCCGTCAAAAATACCGCCATACATGCAACCGCCGCAACTCTTAAAAGACTTCTTTCACGATATGCCGACACAATCGCCGCTCCGAAACCAACCGTCGCCGAAATTGCCGACGAGGTTGCGTAAAAAATTGCGGGAACAGTCATTACACTCAGAACTGCATAAGGCATATAGTATAAAAAAGATAAAACAAATTTATTTTGAATTTTTTTCTTAACCAATACCAGCGGCAGCATACGAATAAGGTATGTAACTCCTGCCATAACCAAAAGATAAATGCCGAAATCATCCACTTTTTTACCGTTCCTTTCCCAAGCAAAAATATTGTTTTTAAGCGTTTTCGGTTTTTTCGTCCCTCGGGAAAATATACGCAAGCAATGCGCTTGCAAAAACCGAACATATTATAATTACAAACCCTTGCGGCACTGCCGCAAGAAAGGGTACGTATTTAAACAAACATCCCATAAAAATCGCAGCGGCAACGCAAAGCGTAACCGGCTTGCTTTTTTCATCTCGGGCACAACAATCGCCGTAAACATTCCGTAAATTGCAATTCCGAGCGCGGATATAACCGCTGCCGGCAGCAGACTTCCCGCAACCGACCCCAGCAGAGTTCCGACACTCCAGCCGAGATACGGCGTTAAAATCAGTCCGTACATATACTTTTTTCCGACAGTCCCCTTTTGAGACGCCGCAACCGCAAAAACCTCATCCGTATTGACAAATGCAATCAAAAATCTGTCCGCCGTACTTATATTTTTGCCGAATTTTTGTGAAAGTGAAACCGACATAAGCGCATATCTTAAATTTATTACAAGCTGCGACAAAGCAAGCTCTGCCACACTTCCGCCGGCTGCTATTATCGGCACCGCCGCAAGCTGTCCCGCCGAAGTGACATTTGTCATTGATATTGCCAATGCTTCAAATAAATTAAGACCGTAGCCTCCCGCAAAAATTCCGAAAGCGAACGCTACCGACAAATACCCAAGGCATATCGGCAATCCGTGCGTTATTCCTTTTCTAAAGCTGTTATTCTCTTCCATATGCAATTTATTTTACCTCTATGTGCTCAACCACGCCGAACATTTGCGAATAACCGTTATTTAAGCCTATCGTGTCACCGTATAAAAGCTTTTTCCCCGAGCTTGTAAAATATCCGTCGTTCGACGTAACGCCTTTTGTTTCGACGGTAATATACAAATCGTATTTATCCGGATACTCGGCTTTTTTGTACTCACCGTCCGCCATTTCTATAAATTCTTCCGCCGCTGTCTGTTTAACATCAATAATATCTCCGATCGGGTCATCATTTTCTGCGTCGGTAATATTCTCTTTAACCATGCTTATAGCGTCAACCGATTGTTGGCGCACACCCTCGACGCAAATTGTGTAATTGATTGTTGCCGTTTCTCTGCCCGCAAATCTTTCGCGGACCACTTTGTATCCGACAGCGGCAACCGCAAGCACTATAAGCAATATTATTCCCAAATCAACAAGATTGATTTTTCCGAACAATTTTCCGTTTTCATCAACTATCTTCATTTCAATTTCCGCCTTTCCTTTACTCGGTTACACCCAAAATATATCCGCTTGCTTTATAAACCGAGGTTTCAATCCAAAATTGTTTTCCTACCTGTACATCGGTATCCTTCGGAGCTTCAATCTCCAAATAAATATCATATCTTTCCGGAACATTTACTTTTTTTATTGTTCCGTCCAATTTCGAAAAACCGTCCGTTTCAGCAGGCTTTATGCTGAAATTCTTTACTTTTCCGAGCTTTGTATTTTCAACGCCGTCATATACCGTATCATCCTTTTTTATAATGTCGCAAAAGCTCTGCTTCTGCTTCTTAATTTCGAGCAGAATGGTTTTTGTTTCCATGTCGGTTTCCTTTGTCAGCTGTTTTATAACCGCTATTCCTCCGAATGCAACGACAACAATCACAAGTACGATAAGCACGTCTATTATATTAAATCTTTTCTTTTCCATTTAAATCCCTCTCTTTAACACAAGTTCCTTATAAATATTTTCAATATTTTCAGCCATTGCCGCGGACATAAATTTATTTTGCACAATTTTTTTGCCCTCTCTTCCGAACTTTGCGCGAATGTCCGGTCTTTGAATCATGCGGACAATCGCCATAGTCAGATTAACCGTGTCGTTCGGCTTAACCAAAATTCCGCTTTTCCCGTTTTCCACAACCTCGCGCGGTCCTCCCGAATCGGTAGCCACTACCGGCTTTCCTATACTCATCGCTTCTATTAAGGATATGCTGAGTGCTTCTTTTTCGGAGGTCAGAACGTGAATATCGATAACGTTCATAATATCGTTTACGTCCTGTATGTAACCCGTAAAGATTACCCTGTCCGCTATTTTGTCCTCACGTGCTTTTGCCTCAAGGCTTTCACGCATGCTCCCTTCTCCGACAATCATAAAGACCGCCTCGGGGCAAATTGTCGCAATCACCTTTGCCGCCTCAAGGAACATAGCGTGATTTTTTACCGGCTCCAGCCTTGCCACTATTCCGACAACCACTTCACTGTCCCGTATTCCGTACTCCGTTCTCGCTTTTTTCCTCTCTTCTTCCGAAAGCTCCTTAAGCGGCGTAATTCCGTTATAAACCGTTCTGAGCTTTGACTCCGCAATTCCATCCGACGTAAGATTTTCCGATACCGCGTCGGATACCGCAATAACTCTGTCGCTCAGCGAATTGTTTATCAGTTTATATATTAATTTTTTAATGCCTTTTTTTTCATCTTCAAGACAATGCCTTGTGTGAACAACCTTTATTCCGTTTTTCTTTGCTGCAATTCTCGCCGAAAGGCTCGCATGCGTATGAACTATGTCCGGAGCTTCCTCCTTAAATATCTCGTCAAGTGCTTTAACCGCTTTAAAAGAAAATGAGCAATCCGCAATTCCGTCCGCTTCAATTACTCTCACGCCGAGTTTTTCAATTTCGGGCTTTAACATAGAATCGTGCGGAATAACAACCGCCGTATCGAAGCTGTCCCTATCGTACGACTTCAAAAAATTCAAAAGCCAAATTCCCGCACCGCCTATATTTGTATCGGTGAGAACCTGAATAACCTTTATCATACTCAAAAACGCTCCTTTCCTACGATATTATATCTTCCTTGTCGATACCTCCGGCTATTGCCGCACCGCTTTGCAATATGCCAAAGAATATCCAAAATACAAGTATCATTCGGTAGTTATACCACAAATTTTCCGCAAGACCGTGGAAAAGATACCCTAAAATCGCTCCCGACATGGCAAGCAATACGTTTTTTATTACCGTGTCCTTTTCTTTTATCGAGCAAATCTGCTTAAATCCCGTAATTATTATCCAAAAATATACTAAAATTCCCACAATTCCCATATCAACAATCCATTGCAGATAAAAATTATGCGAGTGAAGCGCAAAATCCGCTCCGCCGAGTGCATATTGAGGATATATTTTTAAGAATGCGTCCGGTCCCAAGCCTATGCCGCAGAACCAGTAATCTCTCAGCATACGCGCAGACCCTATCCAAACCGCCACTCTGTATGCCGTTGAAGAGTCTTTCATATTACCGATACTTGTCAATCGTGAAAGTATGCTTGCCGGCAATACCGACGGCATCAGCAAAATTCCCGCCACGCACAATATCAGCCAGCGTCTGTCCTTGAGCAAAACGAAGAATACAATTCCTATTATAACGCCGAGCCATGCACCTCTTGACCATGTATACATCAGGCATACAAACATTAACATATTGCACAGCGCATAAACCGCTTTCTGGTAATTTCCTCTCATCCGCACAAAAAGCGCAAACGCAATCGGCATCATCATTATAAAATATTCCCCGAGGACATTCGGGTTGTCCAACGTTGAATAAACTCTCTTTTTTATATCGGTGAACATTTTTTCATCAACCCAGCTCTGGGTCGTCATTGTAAGGAAATAATTCTGATAAATGCCGTACAGCGCAACAAGCACCGCCGC
The DNA here is from genome assembly GCA_934463455.1 of uncultured Clostridia bacterium. Classification (GTDB taxonomy): domain Bacteria; phylum Bacillota; class Clostridia; order UBA1381; family UBA1381; genus CAKSQL01. The sequence goes on from CAKSJU010000046.1 coordinate 10,181, forward strand.
AAATATAAGCAATACCACCAAAGCCGTCCATTCCGAGCGGGTGCGGACAGTATTTACAATCAAAACATACGCCAGCGTAAATATCACATATATCATAAGAATTTTTACACTGCTCAAAACCGCCGTGCCCGTCAGCGCAGCATACGCTGCAAGTCCCAAAAATACCGCAATACACGGCTGGAAAGGAGTCGATACATATTCCGCTTTTCTTCCGAAAACCATATGCAACACAAAAGAAACAAGCGTAACCGCAATTATTCCCACCGATGCCATAGTCGGCAAAATCGCGGAAAGCGGAACAAAAAGATATACTCCGATTTTCGTATTATAAAGTATTGCCGCAACAACCGCCGCGACCAAAATTCCGCACATTGCCCCGAGCGGCATCCTCGAAAACAATACCAGTCCCGCCGCAAACGAAATCGCGGCAAACAGCTTTTTGTTCTTTAAAGGTATCGGATCGGTATATCTTCTTTCAAAATTATCGTAATACGATACCGTCTTTTTTACAAAGCGAATTATTGCACTGTCCGAGGCAAGCGTTGAATATGCTTCGCCGCTTATGCAAAAATACGCTCCGATTACCGCAAATACAATAACCGCCGCAACGCTCGCAGCACTGCTCCACATCGAAAAAAACGTATTTCCTACCGCCGTTCCCGCAGCAAGTGCCAAAGCCAAGACGCCGAAATCCCGAAGTGAAATATTTGCCGCGTCTTTGAAAAAGCGATAAGCTCCGCTTTGTTTTTTTATATTTTCTATTTTTGTTTCATTCCTGCGGTAAAAGCTTCGGCAGGCAGAAAACGGACTTCGCACAATTTCCGCCGCACGGCTTTTTCTCCAAATGCTGCCGTCTCTTCTGCTAAAAAAGCCTAAAATTCCGCTGCCCGGAATATTTTTTTCGAAAAAGCCGAAAATCTTCTTCATAACCTTTTCGAAAAAGCTGTTGTCGTAACAGTTTACAATCCAATCGAATATCAGCAAAAATATATTTTTCTTTTCCGACATTTGTTTCATTCCTTTTTTAAAATCTTTCTAATATCACTCTCGCCGCTTATATAAATAACCGCCGCATAAACGGCCGCGCCGACGGCTCCGCATATTATCCCCAAAATAAGATTTTTCGCCCAGCCGTCCGAAAGGCTGCCCTTTAAAAGCATGTATGTTACTCCCGTTGCCGCAAAGCAGCACACCGCCGAAATGATTATTTTAACAACGTCCCCGCAATCATTTTTCGAAAAAAGTCTGCCGCGGTTTTTCCGCATACAAACATAATTTAAAAGTGCATTTATCAGTGAGCCGCCGGCAGCCGCCAGTGCCAGTCCCGCAACTTTAAAAAATTCCGACAGCGTATATGCAAGCGCAATATTAAATATCATGCTTATAACCGCATTTATCATAGGTGTTTTTGAATTTTGCATCGAGAAAAACGCCTTTGACAAAACCTCATTTACCGACATGCCTATCATTCCCACCGAATAGCAGGAAAGTGCAAGCGCGGTAATTTCCACCGCGTCGAATTTTCCATGCTCGTAAATAACGGTTATAATCGGCTTCGATAAGGTGATAAACATCGCCGCTATCGGCAAAATCACCATAGATACGGCTTTAAGCGACATAACTATTATCATATCGGTTTCCTTTTTGTTTTCGGCGGAATTTGCCCTCGACATTTTTGGAAACACCAGATTAGTCACAACAAATGAAAAAACGCCCGTAACAACAATGTACAGCCGGTTTGCATAATTCAAAACCGGCACCGCTCCGTCAATTCCCGATGCAATACGGGTGTTGACTATCGAATAAAGCGGCTGCACCCACGTGCTTATAAGCATAGGCCCCGCCAAAAGCAAAGCACGTTTTATATCGTCATTCCAGATTTTGTATGTCGGCTTAAGCGAAAAGCCGAATTTTTTCAGCGACGGTATTTGTATAAATACCTGCAAGCTCCACGAAAAAAGCATGGCAGCGGACAAACCGTACACTCCGAATTTGTGTCCGAAAAGCGGAAAATACAATATTACCGCCAAATTTGAAACAAGGCTCATTATCGCCGGAATATTAAACTCATCAAAGGTCTGCAAAATTCCCACAAACGAAAATGCAAGTCCCGTAAATATAATCATCGGGAACATAACCGACGACAAAAGTGCCGCCAAATTATGCGTCTGAGCATCAAAATCCGGTGCCATAAAGCTTATCAGCGGATTTGCAAATATTATTCCGAGTACCGCTATTAATATGCAAATAAAAAGTATCATCAAAATAAATCGGTTTGCAAAATCCATTGCGGATTTTTTATCCCGCTTTTCAAGAATATCATTAAATATCGGAATAAATGATGCCGAAATTACTCCGCCTATCACAATATCGAACAATGTCATAGGCAGCTGAGTTGCCGTCAGATATGCCGTCCCCTCGTACCCTGTCGAGAAATAAGCCGCAATAAGCGATTCTCTCAAAAGTCCGCACATTTTTGCCAGCAGCGTTGCAATCGCCATAAATCCCGCAGTTTTCAAAACGCTTTTGTTTTTACTCAAAGTATTTTTCCTCCCTCAAGCAAACCGATTGCACAATCTGCATTATATTTTGATTTTTTCTTCAGGTCTGTGAGCTTTCGGTTAAGCTCATTTATTATCATATCCCGATTTTGCTCTTCTTCGTCAACAAGCTTTTTCATCTTCTCAAAGGTAACGCTGCTGACGCCGGTATAAAGCCTTTGACCTATATAGTCCATAAATCCCGCAATCTTCGGGTCGTAAACCAATCCTATAATCGGCAGCGCAAAAGATGCCGAATATATCAGGCTGTGCAGCCTCATTCCTATGCACAAATCCATTCGCGATATTATCGAAAGCATGTCGTCTACCGAAAGATTTTCATTTATGCAAATGCTTTCGCTTTTCATAAGCTTTGCAATTTTTTCGGAAATATCCAAATCCTTTGCCTGCTGCATCGGCAATATGACAATTTTATATCCGTATTCCTCCGTCAGATAATCTGCCGTTCGGGCAACGGTTTCAGCAAATTCTTCTCCTATTCCGCTTCTCGGTCTTACCGATATGCATGCAAGCCTGTCACCCTCTTTAATCCCGCGCTCCTTCAGAAGTTTCTCTCCCCTTTCGGGATTTTTACATTCCAGAGCGAATGCGGGGTCGGCGGTCACTTCTATTTTAGGCTTGTCTATGCCGAGTGCTTTAAGCTCTTTTTCGGAGTCCTCGTCACGCAATGTGATAATATCTGCCTTGTTCAAAACCTTCGCCGTGAGTCTCCTGTTTTTTTCATCTATTAACGGTCCTATCCCGTTAGCGTAAAGCATAATCTTTTTCCCGAACAAATGCGCACACTTAATTATAAAAAGATAATATAAAAGAGATTTTGTACTTGTTCTGTCCTGGATAAGAGTACCCCCGCCCGAGATAAGCATTTTGGTAGTAATCATATTATAAACAACGGCAAACGGATTCAGCCTGTTTACTGCCTTTACTCCGTAAATTTCGGAAGTCTCTTTCGGCGATTTGGAAAGCACCGAAAGCTTTATATCCGGTTTTTTTTCCTTTAATCCGTTAATTATTGCCAAAAGGAGCGCGTCGTCGCCGCTGTTTTTAAATCCGTAATATCCGGAAATCAGAATATCACTCAAAATTTATCAACCCTTTCCTATCTTTTGGCAAGCACGCTTTTATAAACCTTTTCGGCATCATCCGCCATTCGTTTTACCGAATAATGCTCTTTTATATAATTCCGCGAAAATTCGCCGAGGTGCTTTTTGTCCTCCTCCCACATTCCGAAGAAATTACCTATATCCTGCGCGAGCTTTTCCTCCTCCGGCATTTCGCAGCCGCGGCAGCAGAAATTCGTCGAATATGCAAGCTCCGCCTTGCTTTCGTCGAACAAACCTATATATCCCTCATTACCCGCAATTACGGTCGGTTTTCCGGCAGCCATTGCCTCCAGAGCAGCACGCGAAACACCCACAAAAAGCTCCGCGTTCGCAACAAATTCATTAATGTTGGTTTTCGCTCCGGTCAGTACAATCGCGTCTCTGCCCAGGCTTTTGTTGACCGCGTCGGCTTCTTTCGAAACAGCGTCAAAATCGTTTCCTCCGCCGACAATTACAAGGCGCAGGTTGTCCGCAACTCTGTCAAGCTTTTCAAATGCCGAAATAAGCATATGCGCAACAAGGCTTCTGTCGGTATCCATACGGCTCACATAAACTATTGTTCTGTCGGTGTCCGCTATTTTATATTCCTTTTTAACCGCGCTTCCGTCGGTTTCCGGCGAAAATTTTTCGGTATCGATTCCGTTGATTGTGACGGTTATTTTATCCTCCGGAATTTTATAATTATCCATCAGATATTTTTTTATGTCCTCGCTTACCGCAATTGTTTCTTCGCCCCAGTCGGTTATATATTTAAGTCCGTATTTTGTTGTAAATACCCAGTGAGCGGTTGTAACAAACGGAAATTTCATTTTTTTATGCAGCTTTCCCGCAATAAAAGACGGGATTCTTGCATGCGAATGAACAATATCTATTTTTTCGTTTTCAATTATTTCTCTTATAAGCCGGAACGACTTAAAAACATTCGCAGGATTTTTGTTTTGAAGCGGAACAATGTAGTGCTTTATCCCCGCTTTTTCCAATTCCTTTGTGTAAACTCCTCCGTTAGAGGCTATAATTACGTTGTTTCCTCTTTTTTTAAGCTCCTTCGAAAGCTCAACCACGTGAGTTTCCGCTCCTCCTATATCCAGCTTCATAAGCAGCATCAGTATATTCTTTTTCATCTTAATGAATGTTAACTCCTTCCGTCGGCCCTTTAGCTGTTCGAGCCGAAAATTCTGTTCCGATTACACTTCTACCTATATATTATATATTATTATGGTAAAAATAGCAAGAGTTAAAGCAAAAACAATATAAAAACAGACAATTTTTTTAATTTTATCGATTGATTGCAGGGGATGATGCAGCATATTCGTATCGGTTGATTTGCGCGGGACGGTGTGGCACCGTCCCCTACGGTTTGTCATGCCCGTATGTTTTTACGGATTAATGCGTTTCAAAACATATTATTTCTCGAAAAAAAATACAATTTAAACACAAAGTAAACCTTGGTTTCTGTGAGAGGTTGCAGCAATAGTCATGCATCAGGTTAATAAATTCAACTAAGTGCGTCCGGCAATGTGAAGATGAGAATTTATAATATGTTTTTTATGCGGCAAATAAATTATGTCAGGTCGCTGATGCTCAATTAAAAAATGCGCCAATCCGAAGACGGCGCATAAAAAATGCAAGACCTCGAATAGTCGCCAAACATATTTCGAACTGCTGACAGGATTCCGGGTATACCATAAACGAATTGCATGGTCTGCATTTTTTACAAATGCGATATAATTCGCTTATAGTGTTTCATACATGTGAATCATCTGTTCAGCGAAAAATATGTTTGGCAAATATTTATTATATCACGAAACATTTTTTGTAAATACTTTTACAAAAAAAGCAGGGGAATTTCTGTGATTATTCATTACGGCTTGTTAACTCATTCAAAAAACGCGGTTTTCCGGGGCATCAAGCTTCACCAGTATAATGTCCCTGCCTATTGCGGAAATGTTGCTCCAGGGTATTACATATTCCTGCTTTTTAAAGAAAAACGGGAAGCTTCGCTTAGGTACTATTATAGAGTCAATCTTCCCGCTTTCAAAATCTATATCCATGTCGTACACAAATCCGAGTTTTTCGGCGGTATCCGCATTTATAACCTCGCGTCTGCGAAGCTCCGAGGCGCTCATCATGGAATATCATCTCCAAAACATATATTGATA
>CAKSJU010000047.1 GCA_934463455.1 uncultured Clostridia bacterium
TATAGAGGATTGCGGCGGCAAAAATTATACAACAGGCTGGATGCCGGTTGAGTTTGTATTCACCGCACAGCATATAAATCCGTATATCAGACTGTATTTCAGAGGATATGCGGATGCTCACTGGATTGATGATGTTGCTTTGTATGAATATAATACAGATACATTCCAAACTGTAGGCGGAAATCTTATTTCAAACGGCGGATTTGAATACGATGTTGAAAATCTTGCAATAAGCGGAAATACAATTACCTGGACAAATCCCGAAGGTGCAGGCTGGGATTATGTAAAGATTTACAAAAAGCTTGCGGACGGCAGCTTAAAGTTTTTGGGTGAAACTTTTGACACAAGCTTTAAATTGGAAACTGCAGCAGAAGCAGAAGAAACCTATGTTGTAAAAACAGTTCTTGCAAACGGTGATGTTACGGCTGAGCACGAAACAGGAACAGTTAAAAGAACTGCGGATTTAATTGTTACCGAGCCGATATTTGATAAGGTTACGGTAAACGGTGAGGAAGTTACGGTAGATAAGGCAAATATCGCCTCTCTGGAAGCCGGTACGATAAAGGCAAGCGTTAACGTGGAAAATGTCGGAATTGAAGCCGGCTACGGAGCAAAGGCATATATGGCTCTTTATAACGGCAATAAACTGGAAAAGCTGACTTCGGCTGATACCACGGTTGTACAAGGCGGCAGAGATACACTGAGCGGTATTTTGAATGTTGAAAATATTGAAGGACGTACATTAAAAATGTTCGTATGGACAAACGAAATGACACCTGTGGTAATTAATTCCATTTCCGAATAGACAAGAATTGAGGAGAATATATGCGTAAATTTATTTGGATACTGATTTGTTCTTTGTGTGTGACCTGCTCGGGGATTGTGCCTGTGGCTTATGCCGCAGGCTCGCTCCAGGGCTGGGGCTTTGCAAAGGATGATGACATTACGGAAGAACAATATGTCAGAGAATTGGATACAACCGTTAAACATTCGGGAGCGGCTTCTTTGAAGATGTGTTACTACATTCCGTATGTTGACGGCGGAAGCGATAATATATATTCCGCATATACCATAAACGGGTTAAAAAAAGGAACTACATATCAATACGGACTCGCGGTAAAGGCAAAAAATGCATCCGCATGCAGCATGCACCTTTCATGGATGAATACAGTGAGTCTGACACCGCTCGGCGCAACCTTTGACTGGCAGGAGCTTTCCTACAGATATACTTGGGAGCTTGATACAAAAAGCGCTATGTTTGCGGTCGATATTTCAGACTATACAGAGGCTATCTGGATAGATGATGTTTATTTTTGCGAAGTTTTATCAGATGGAACTCTCGGACCTAATATGGTTGCAAACGGAGGATTTGAAACGCTTGATCAACAGGCGGAAAATGTTGCGTCTGTCGGAAAATATACTGAACTTTACAACAAAATAAAGGAATCGGACAGCTTTACAAATTCCGATATAAAAAAGGTTTTGGGCGCTTTCAAATTTGCTCCGGTTTATAAGGCAGACGGAATAAATGTGGACGGAAACCTCAATGAGTGGGAGGGCTATCCTACAATTGCCTTGCCGACTAAAGCAGACCAGTATCATATCTATATAAACAATGTCGCGCTCGATAATCAGGCAACTTGTCAGTATGCGTATGATGATAAAAATTTCTATCTTGCAATTGAAGTGGATGACCTTGCATTTGTTGCAGACCACACTGCCGCGATGTATTGGATGGGCGACAGTATTCAGATCGCAATGTGTGATACAGATCAGACTTACGATGATGAAATTGGATTTGTTCATAATCCGGAAACCGGAAAAGGGGAGGTGTATTCTGCTTCGCTTTCGGAAGAAAAAATGGCGCAGATAAATCTCAAAACGAACAGAATAGGCACTAAAACAATTTATGAAGCGGCAATTCCCTGGTCGGTAAGATATGATGACGGAAAGCTTCCGGAAGGATTTTTGTTCGATATTATTGTAAACGATAATGACGGAATGGGCAGAGTTTACTGTCTTGAGCTTGCACCCGGTATTGCGGAAGGGAAAAACAGCGCCGAATTTCCTTATTTGAAGTTTTTGGGTGACAAAGGAAGCTGGTACAGCTGGCTTGAAAGCGATAAAGAAATAACTGCATTGGAGCAAAGAAGCTTTGATGTATATATAGTAAACGAAGGGAATACAGCCGAATATACAATTTCTGTTCCCGATTTGGATATAAACGAAAAGGTAACAGTTTCGGGAAACAGCGGAATAAGAAAATCAATAGGCTACTCGTTTGAAGAAAGCGGCAACAAAAAAGTTAAGGTGCAGATTTCAAACGGGAGTGATGAACAGGATTCGGAATTTTCGGTTTATGTAAAGCCTGCGTCGGCATCTTTTGATACAATGTTCGATAATCTTGATGTTGAAATCAAGAAAATGGACGAGTTGTTCAAGGCGTGCGATGACAAAGGTATTACAACAGAATATGAAAAGGTTAATTATTCGATTGTCAAGCTGTTTGTCGATTATTTAAAAGAAGATATTCAGCAGGAGGCTTTTGACCGTGCGCAATATGTCTATAATGCGATGATGGATCTTTCAAAAGAAGCATGTGACGCAATGGAAGATTACCTGAACGGCACAAGGATTCCAAAGCCGGTTACAAGACAGACAGGTGAGGATTTCACAATTAACGGAACAATGTGCTATACAACTACCGATACGAACGGAGTTATAGAAGAAAACAGACCTTATTTCTACACAGGCTTTAATCAGCTCGGTGAAAGAAAAGACAGCGAGTTTTTCCGTGATTTGGGCGTTGATTTTATGCAGCGTTCGCATGCACCCGGATGGGGTACGGTGCAGCTTTCATATAACGGCTCGGAATACTTTACCGAAGGGTTTGTGTCACAGGATTTGATTGATGAACTGTGGGCGTGCACAAAGAAGGGACTCAACGTTGATTTGCTGATTGAGCCAAACGTCGTAGGAAATGCGGCAATGCAGCATTATCAAAAAATGGTAGGTAAAGGCGTTGCAAACACCAATGTACCTACTCCGCTCATAACAGACGAGCCTGTGTTCAGGGATTTGGTTAAAAAGCACATAAACGTTCTGATAGGCGCGGTTAAGGATATTCCGTCGGTAAAAACCATTTGTCTTATGAACGAGCCGTCAAACGAATCACGCACGGATTACTATAAGGGATATTTTGCGCAATATTTAACCGAACAGTACCATGGAAATATTGCAGAATTAAATAAAGCCTACGGAACAAATTATAAGAATTTTCTTGAGGTTCCGTTTCCTGACGGCAATTCTGCGACAAGGCAATTTTATGATTACAAAACATTCAACGATGATATATATACCGATTTTGTGAAGTATATGGCCGAATGTGTAAAGGCTGTTGATCCGGATTTACCGGTACATGTTAAAATGATGCCTATGTCAGCAGCGCAGGATACTCCGTCATGGAGATGGTTTATGGAATTCGGTACGAACCATGATAAGATTTCGCAGTATACAGACCTTAACGGAAATGACGCTCAGGGATATTTAAGAAATGCTGAGCCGCATCAGAATCTTATGCTGAAGCTTGAATTTTATGACATTCAGACGGGCGATAAGGATGTTCCGTGCTTTAACAGCGAAGACCACATAATTCAGGATAAGATTGATAATTTTACAGAAGAACAGGCACAACATGTTGAGGCGGATATATGGCAGAGTGCAATCCATGGTAAAGCTTTAAGTACGGCTTGGGGCTGGGGCAGACCGAAGGATACAAACAGCTCGGTATGGCAGAGCTTTTCATACAGACCGGACGCTATTGCTAAAATGGGACGTACGGCATATGATTTAAACCGACTGGCAAGAGAGCTTGAGCCGGTCGTGAAGGCAAAAGAAAATGTTGCTGTTTTGCAGTCGCTTCCGTCAAGAGTTTATAATCTTGAGTATATGAATGCCGCATATCTTATTTGGAAAAACAGCATGTTCCTCGGTCAGCGCGTTGAATTTTTGCCCGAGGGTCAGATAGAAAGAGCTAAGGATTATCCTCTTTTGTTCATAACTCATGCAAATAATGTATTTGCGGATACATTAACGGGAATAAAGGATTATATAGATAATGGCGGAAAAGTATTTATTATGGGTGAAGACTCATTAAAGTATGACGAACATCAAAACCCTCACGATGAAGCTTTGGTGAAATATATAAAAGACCGTTCGGTATTCATTCCGACGACTTTTGACGGTGCGCAGATAACATCTCCTACCGAAAGTGAAGTCTTTGACAAGCTTCGTGCAATTTTAAAGGACAACGGATTCTTAAGAGTTGAGGTTACAGACACCGAAACGGGGCTTCCCGCAAAAGAGGTCGAGTATAACTATGCCGAATATAACGGTAATATGATAATCAATCTTTTGAATTATACTTATGATAAAACCAAAAACCTGAAAATTACGGTTGACGGAAAACAGGTTGACTCGGCAAAGGAATTGAGAACGCTTACGGGAGTCGGCTCGGATATTGCGATTGAGCCGTATGTACCGATTTTGTTAAAGGTAGGCGATGCAGACGGAATATCTGTTAAAATGACAATAGATAATCCGAAAATGACTGTTAACGGAATTGAAAAACCAATCGATGAGGAAAATGCCGACACTGCTCCTAAAGTAATAAACGACCGTACAATGATTCCGGTCAGAAGTATGGCGGAAAATATAGGAGCGTCCGTGGACTGGAATGATGAAACAAAAACTGCGGTTATCGATTATAAAAATATAAAAATCGAATTAATCGTCGGAAGTAAGCTTGCAAAAGTAAACGGAGCGGAAAAAGAGCTTGAAACAGAGCCTCTTGTAATAAACAACCGCACTATGTTCCCGGCAAGATTTATTGTCGAAACACTCGGCGGAAGTGTTTCTTGGAACAATACTTTGAAGCAGGTATCCATATGGTTTGACAAACAATAATGAAAAGGTGAATGTGTCGCTTAAAAGCGATACATTCACCAAAATCACAAAAGGAGATGACCGATATGCAGAAGTTTACAGCTATTTTACTGAGCGGAATTTTAACAGTGAGCAATACTGCTGTATTTGCTGCCGATAAGCAGGGAATGGAAGAGTATGCAAATGAATTGGAAAATTTGATAGCACAATGCGAAGAACTCGGATACAGTCCGGAGTATGAGAAAAACTATACCAACATCATAAGAAGCTATGCAACAATAATAGAGAATTACGAAAACGCAGGATTGGAAAAAGAAATAACAGATTATCAGAAAAATTGTATAGATAATTTATACACGCAGACAAAATCGGCTTTAACCGATTATATATCAGGCAAAAAAAGCCCTCTTAATACGAAATCAAATCTCGGAAGGGATATTAATATAAACGGAAAATCGCTCGTAAACTCAGACGGAGTTCCCAAAACATCTGTAGGTATGTTATATCCTGAAGTAAATGATGTGGAAATGCTTAAAAATATGGGATATGATAATATTCAATGCGATATATCAAACAGATATGTATTATCACAAAACGGTAAAATCGATAATTGGACGCTGTACTCGGGAGAAGCTTGCAATCTGTCGGAAACCGCACATAACGGGCAAAAATCGCTGGAAATCAAGAATATGACATCAGGCAAAACGGTGCAGATAAGCCAATATGTACCTGTACTTCCGGAAAAAGAATATGTATTGACCTGCTATACAAAAGGCACGATAAAGGGCGGAGCAAAGCTTTCATTTGCAAATACGGATTCTGTTAAAATTTCTGAATTAACGCTTAGTGCATCTAATGGTGATTGGGTTAAAAATGAAATTAAGTTTACGTCCGGCAACGAAGATTATATGTATTTGGCAACCCTTGAAGCTAAAAACATAAACAATTTTTGCATTGATGATGTTTCTTTAATTGAAACAGAGAGCGGCAGAGAGTGTATCCTAAACGGCGGATTTGAAGGTGACGGCAATGATTTGTATGATGCCAAGCATAGCCCGGAAACTACCATGTATCTCCAAAAGGTTATTTCGAATGCACAAAAATCGGGAATAAGTGTATGCTTACTGCTTGCGCCTTACAGTATGCCTCAATGGCTCATAGACAAATACCCTGACATAAAAGGAGTAAATATCAATTATGATATATATAATCTTGATTCGCCGATTGTGAGAAATGCGGTAGAATTGTTTATAAGAACAATCGTAAATCAGATAAAGAACTATCCGGAAATTACGAGTCTTTGCCTTTCGAATGAACCTTGTTATGACACAGCAATATTTCCAAATACATATAACCCGAAGTTCAGGGAATATTTAAAAAATAAGCACGGCTCAATTTCTGCCTTAAATAACGCATACAAAAGCTCATATACTTCGTTTGATGAAATAGAAATGCCGTCAAATGTTGAAAAAACACCGCTTTTTTATGATTGGATGGATTTTAACAATAGAGTCTTTGCGGATTTCCATTCATGGATGGCACAAATTGTAAAGGAATATATGCCGGATACCTCCGTTCATGCAAAGGTTATGTCAATAATGGATACAGGTGATTTTACCGATATGCGTAAAATGATGCGCCGGGGAAACAATCTGGAATACTTTAATGAATTTTCCGATATGACAGGGTGTGACAGCTGGGCAATCATTAACTCCAACGGATTTTACAATAATTTGAAATGGTACGACTTTTTGAACAGTGTGACAGAAAAACCGATATATGACAGTGAAATGCATATTACAGCTGATAAAGACAACACTTTTTCCGATGATTACAAAACACAGTTTGAAGGGTATTTGTGGCAGGCTGCAATACACGGAGCGGATATGTCATCAATATGGCTTTGGACGCAGTCTGTTAATAAGCAGAGCACTACATACGGGCATGTTGCAATGCGGCCGGATTGTGCGGCAGCTGTTTCGAAGTCGGCACTTGACCAAAACAGGCTTGCATATGAAATAAGAAATCTTGCCGATATACAGCCTGATACGGCAATACTTTTCTCTGATGCATCGAGAGTGTATTCATCTGTTTATATGGGCGTTATGGACACAGCGTATCTTGGTGCACTTTATGCGGGAAAAAAAGTGGGTTTTGTGACAGAAACCACAATGGACAAATTAAAAAATTACAGCACACTGATTATTACGGATGCCAAAAATGTCAAGGCTTCAACGCTGCAAAAGATAAATGATTTTATCCAAGACGGCGGAAAAATTGTTATATTGGGAAAAAATGATACGCTTGATAAAGATGAATATAATAATGCACATACTTCCGATTTACCGAATAAAATCAAATCGGCGGCAATAATGGTAAATTATGCAAGTAATTCGACATATCCTGAAATATTATCAAGTCCGACTCCGTATGAATTTGCCGGTTACTTAACGGATAATAACGGAATTGTTGCAACAGAAAACGGAACACGTGCACGCGAAGTAGAATGGCAGGTTTTTGAGGATGAAACTCAAATTCTTGTGAATTTGTTTAACCATAGCCGTTCGGAGGATAAAAATATTACTTTATTAAACGGAGGAGAAGCAGTTACATCATCGAAAAATCTCATTACGGGCGACAGAGAGCAGAGTGTGATAAATTTACCGGCTCAGACTGCGAAGCTGATAAGAATAAAAAAGGTTAAGACTATTTTGGCAGAGGACATACAATCAATTACTGGAGAAAGGAACGGCGACATAAACAAAATAAGCTGGACCGCTTCCGGCAACGATAACACATATTTTGTATTTGAAGCGGAGGCTGACGGAAAAGAGAAATTTATTATATCAACAACCGAAAATTCTTTTACCGAAAAAAGTGAAAATCCGAGAACATATATTGTTAAAATACTGAAAAACGGCAAGGATTTATCGTTTGGTAAAGCAGTAACGTGCGGTAATATTGGTATAGTTTCGGATAACACATTTGAAACAAAGGAAAATTATCTGGTAGGGAAAATGAACATCACCAATACAAGTGCATACGCCGCTTTCGGAATTTTTAAAATGTTTGCAAAAGATAAGGGTGGAAATACGGTTGGAGCATACGTTTCGGAAAGATTAATCCCGGCAGGAACAAGCAGCGTATTCACAGCGGAATTTTTCGATGGAGATACAATTGATTTTGTAACGGAATAATATTGAAAGGGAAAAACGATGATAAGAAATTTTGAAAATATTAATAAAATATCCGAAAACAGATTGCCGCAAAGAGCATATTATATTCCGGAAAATGACGGAGCATACACCTCTTTAAACGGAGAGTGGGATTTTTATTGGTATGAAGACGGCAACCTTACTGAAATACCCGAAAAGGGAAAAATACCGGTTCCGTCCTGCTGGCAGCTTCACGGATATGAAAAACCATACTATACCAATGTGGCATATCCGTTTCCTGTAGATTCTCCGTATCTTCCGGACGAAAATCCGATCGGAGTGTATGAGCGTGAATTTTTGATTGAAAAAAATGATCGTACATATATAGTATTTGAAGGTGTTTCGTCAAGACTTGAGCTTTATATAAATGAGAAATATGTCGGTATGTCACAGGGGAGTCATCTGCAGGCTGAATTTGACATAACTGAATTTATAGAAATTGGAAAAAACAAAATTACAGCTGTGGTATATAAGTGGTGCAGCGGCAGCTATTTGGAAGATCAGGATCAGTTCAGATATAACGGAATTTTCAGAGATGTATATATTCTGTCAAGGCCGGAGGGACATATAAAAGATATTAATATAACGACAAATGAAAATCGCATAATTATAAATTATGATGGTGATGCGCGAATTTCTCTTTATGATGCGGAAGGTATTATTGAAGCAAAACAAAGCCACGGAATTTGTGAATTTGAAGTAAAAAATCCAATTTTGTGGAACGCTGAAAAACCGTATTTGTACACCTTGGTATTTGAATATAAGGAAGAAATAATAAGCCAGAAAGTCGGTTTTGTATCGTATGCGACAGATGAAAAGGGACGTTTTTTGGTAAATGGTACAGAGGTCAAGATAAAAGGTGTAAACCATCATGATACAAATCCGTATACCGGTTGGTATATGACAGATGAGGACATGAAAAAAGATTTACTGTTGATGAAAAGCCTGAACATTAATACTATTCGTACGTCCCATTATCCGCCTCATCCGAAGTTTTTGGAATTTTGCGATGAGCTCGGATTTTATGTGATGCTTGAAACCGACATTGAAATGCACGGTTTTTCGGTAAGATACGGAGCAATGAATTTTGATTCTGTCAACAACGATAAATGGATTAATAATAGACCCGAATGGAAGGAATCTTTTTTAGAACGTGCCGGGAGAGCATATAACCGCGACAAAAATCATTGCAGTATTTTTGCATGGTCAATCGGCAATGAATGCGGCATCGGCGAACACCAGAAAAGCCTTATTAATTGGTTTAAAAAGACAGATTCAAAACGATTTGTACATAGTGAAGATGTGTTCAGAATGATTGATGAAAAGGATATGGATGCAGAATATATTAAAGATGCCATGCCGACACTTTATTCAAGAATGTATCCGACTACTGAATTTTTGAAAGAATATGCATCGGACAATAGTAAAGTATTGCCTATGTTTATGTGTGAGTACAGCCACGCAATGGGGAACGGCCCCGGAGAAATGCGGGATTATTGGGATATTATAGAAAGCTGTCCTAAGATTATAGGCGGCTGCATATGGGAGTGGGCGGATCATACTGTAATTAAAGACGAAAAAGCATTATACGGAGGCGATTTCGGTGAGCTTACACATGATAGAAATTTTTGCGTAGACGGACTTGTTTTTGCAGACAGAAGTTTTAAAGCAGGGACACTAAACGTAAAAGCCGTATATCAAAACATGGACTGCAAGCTTGACGGAGACAATCTGATTGTAACAAATAAGTATGACTTTACTGATTTTAACGAATTCACCTTTATGTATGAAATTGAAAGAGACGGCAATATCGTATTAAAAAATGAGTTAATTTTGAATATAAAACCCAAAGAATACAAAAGAATTAAGCTTAATTTACCGGAGCATGGATTTATAACAATAAATTGCCGGCTTATTAATAAAGATGGCTCGGAGGTTGCGGCAAAACAATTGATTTATTCGGATAAAGCCGAAGATATAAAGCTTTCGCAGCCTGCGGTGATAAATGTTTCCGATACAATATCTGTTTCGGGAGATAATTTTGATTATACAATCTCAAAACAAAAGGGAATTGTATCAGTAAAGAAAAATGGTGAAGAACAACTGGTATCCTTTCCTGAATTGACAGTGTGGCGTGCTCCGATTGACAATGATATAAATATCAAGAAAAAATGGGCATGGTACGACGCATATAACGGCGAAAATTATGACCGTATATTTAATAAGGTTCATGAATGCAGGACAGAAAGCAATACTGTGATATTTGACGGAATATTATCGGGAATAGGCAGAGAGCCTTTCATGAAATATATACTGAAATATAGTTTTTTTGAAAAGGGAGAAATAAAAATATCGCTTAAGGCGAAAATAAGAGATAATGCGCTTTGGCTGCCGAGACTGGGATTTGAATTTAAAATGCCAAAAGAAAAGAATGAGTTTAAATATTTCGGCAGAGGAGAAGCGGAAAATTACTGTGATATGAAAGAACATACAAAAATTTCATGGTTTGAAAGCTCTTCCGAAAAAGAATATGTTCCTTATGTAATGCCGCAGGAGCACGGCAATCATACCGATACGAAGCATTTGATTATAAAAAACGGCATGGAATTTTTTACGGATAGTTATTTTGATTTCAATGTTTCGGAATACGACAGTCAAGCTCTTTATAAAGCGAATCATTCATATGAACTGAAAAAGAATGATTATATTACAGTAAGAATTGATTATAAAAACAGCGGACTTGGAACAAACGCATGCGGGCAGGAACTTTTGGATAAACATAAGTTATCGGATAAGGATATAAATTTTGAGTTTTATATAAGATAAGGTGATAAATATGAAAGTGAAAATAATTGAAGAAGCTAAAGTGATTTGTTCAAACAGAAACAGTATACATAACTACTTTGCATGGCCGACTGTTACAAAGCTTCAGGACGGTACGCTTGCAATGGTTGCATCGGGCTTTAGAATGAGACATATATGCCCGTTCGGTAAAGGGATAATTTGTTACAGCAGAGATGAGGGTACAACATGGTCGAGACCTGAGATATTGATAGATACTCCGCTTGACGACCGTGATTGCGGAATACTTGCATATGGAGATAAAAATGTTATTGTTACTTCATTCAACAATACAATTGAAGTGCAGAGACATTGTGTTAAGGAACATGAAAAACTGAACTGGAGAAACTGGCAGACAGATAATCCCTATATAGATGCTTATCTTAATACAATAGAATCACAAGGTCTTGAAGACGAATATATCGGGTCGACCTATGTACTCAGTAATGACGGTGGATATACGTTCGGAGACGTCAGACACTGTGATATTTCAACTCCACACGGACCTGCGGTATTAAATGACGGCAGAGTTATTTATATAGGGCGTACATGGAATAAGACACTTGCAAAATCGTGGCCGCCGATAAATGATGTAAGAGACAGGCTTGAATGTCATATTATGAGTGAAAGCGGAGATTTTGAATTTGTATCCGCTATTGACGACATTTTTGCAGACGGTGAAAGAATGTTGTCATGTGAGCCGCATACAATTGTTTTGCCGAACGGAAAAATTCTTGTTCATATAAGGGTACAGAGTTATACCGGAGGAAATAATATGTGTATTTTCCAATGCGATTCATGTGATGACGGAAAAACATTTACAAAACCGCGTCAAATTACGGAATTTAAAGAGGGCGGTCCGTCTCATATTTTAAGACGCTCGGACGGAACTCTGATTGCAGCTTACGGACATCGCTTTGATCCTTGCGGAATAAGAATTATGGTAAGCTGTGATGACGGTAAATCATGGGAAACGGGAATTAAGCTTTATAATACAATAAAATGTGATGACGATCTTGGCTATCCATCATCTGTTGAACTTTCCGACGGAAGTATATTAACGGTTTTTTATGCTCATAAGGATAATAAGTCTCCTTCTGAGATTATGCAGATAATCTGGAGATTGGAATAATTAAGAAAGAGGGAATAAAAGCTATGCTGAATAAAATAAAAGGAGTTATGCCGGCACTTGTCACGCCGCTTGATAACGGCAGCGTAAATACGGGGGCTTTAAAAAAGTTAATAGAATTTCTGTTAAAGCAGAATGCAAGCGGGTTTTATATCGGCGGAGCAACCGGAGAAGGCTTGCTGCTCTCATTGGATGAAAGAAAAAAACTGTGCGAAAAATCTATAGATTACATAGGCGGAGAATGTACAAAGATCGTACATATAACAGATATGAATTACAAAAATACAATAGAACTTGCAAAGCATGCCGAGGCCTGCGGTGCGGACGCAATTTCGGCAATACCTCCGATATATTTTTCGTATGATGATGAAGACATATATAATTACTATAAAAATATTGCGGCAAGCGTAAATATTCCGGTTATGATTTACTATGCTTTGTCTGCCAACAGAGTTATGCCGACAAGACTTTTTAAAAGACTTTTTGAAATTGATAATATAACATCAGTGAAATGGACAAACTCGAATTATTATAAAGTGATAGAATTAAAAAGCGAATGCCCGAAAGCATCTGTAATTAACGGTCCGGATGAAATGCTTCTTTGCGGACTTGCAGCAGGTGCGGACGGCGGCATAGGTTCTACATACAATATAATGCTTCCGACGTATCAGAAAATATATGAGCTATATAAAAAAGGAGAAATGAAGAAAGCTCTCGCAGAGCAAACAAAAGCAGACAAAGTGATTTCGGTTATGTTGAATCATGTTGTTATTCCGTCAGTCAAGCTTGTGCTGCGGGAGATGGGCATAGATGTAGGAGAGGCTGCAAGCCCTCAAAAACAATACTCAAAAGAGGAACAGGCTGCTATTATAAAAGAACTAAAAGATGCGGGACTGGAAATATGAACATTAAAGATGTAGATAAAAATTTTAATATTGAAACAAAAATTAACGATAAAAATTTAAAATTTATTTCTGCACTCGAGTCTCCGTTTGATTTATACGGCACTTGCGGTGATGGGTATTTGAGACTTCCGATAAAGGCAGCCGAAAAAGTGTCGGAGGGTGTGAAGTCACTGGCAGCAAATACCTCCGGTGTTCGTATACGTTTTAAAACAGATTCGGACTTTGTCGCCGTATCGGTAAAATATTCCGAGGTTTGCAGAATTGAACATATGTCATTGGCAGGGACGGCAGGACTTGATATGTATATATATGAAGACGGAATGTATTCGTATAAAACACTGTTTCTGCCACCCATGAGTATGAAAAACCAATTTGAACAAATTCAATATTTCGGCTCGAAAAAGATGCGCGATATTACAATTAATCTTCCTCTTTACAGCAGCATTGAACAAATTTTCATAGGTCTTGATAAAAATACGATACCGGAGCACGGCGAAAGTTATGAAAATAAAAACCCGATTGTATTCTATGGCTCATCAATAACACAGGGGGGCTGTGCGTCAAGACCTGGAAACAGTTATCCTGCAATTATATCGAGAAAATTAAATCTTGATTTTTTGAATCTCGGCTTTTCGGGAAATGCAAAGGGCGAAGCTGCGATGGCAGAATATATCGCATCTCTTGATATGTCTTGTTTTGTCATGGATTATGATTTCAATGCTCCGGATGCGGAATTTTTAAAAAATACACACCGTTCGTTTTTTGAAATAATAAGAAAGAAAAACCCGACATTACCGATTATAATACTGTCAATGCCGTACAACAGTTGGATGACAAATGTAAAAGGACGAAAAGAAATAATTAAAAAGACATATGACAAGGCTGTTGAAGCAGGAGATGAAAATGTATATTTCATCGACGGGGAAAAAATATTTGATATTTTCGGCGGTGAAAGCGGAACGGTTGACGGAACGCATCCGAATGACCTTGGATTTATGTGTATGGCTTACGAATTGGAAAAATATATTGTAAAAACGGAAAGACGGAAAAAAGATGAAAAATAAGTATACATATTTTTTAATGGCAGCTTGCTTTGTTTTGATAACTTTTTTTGGAGTGAAGTATTCACAGGATTTTCTGCGGATATTACCGCTTTATATATCAATTGTTGTAATGATTTTACAGCTTAAGGTAAATCGATACGCATTCTTGCTGGGAGGGCTTAACTCTGTACTTTATGCGGTGGTATATTTTTACTACAGATTGTACGGCAGTGCACTTTATGCAATTACAGTATCATTTTTGATGCAGATAGCGACATTTATAAATTGGGGAAGACATTCGTACAAAAAAACAGCAACTGTATTCAAAACGATAGGAACAAAAAGATTTTTGATTTTTTCGGGGATTTTTGCGATTATATGGCTCATTTGCTATGCGATATTCAAAAATCTCGGCTCAAGCCATACTATGCTCGATAACTCCGTAATGCTTTTGGGTATTGTCACGACAATTTTGACGATGCTATCGTATGTTGAATGGACATATATGCAAAATTTGGGATGTCTGATAAATGTAATCCTGTATGCGCGAATGACAAAAGAAACTCCCGAAATGGCTACATATCTTGTTTCGATGATTTATTCGCTGATATGCGCAAATATAACATTAATCAATGTAAGAAAGATGTATAAAGAACAAAAAGCGGAAAGAATTTTTGAATAGGGAGAAATTATGAAATATTATTATATTGACAGAAAAATATCAATAAAAAAATTTGATGATTTAAAGTTTTTAAATAATTACGAATACGGTAAAAATTTCGGAATATCGTTTTCAAAACATGAGATATTTTGCCTGCAATTGGCATGCGTCAGCGTGAAAGATGAAGAACTTACGTCGGTTAGAGTATTCGGGAACGGAAAATTTACATGTATCAATACAGAGGGAATAGACTGCAAGGGTAAAAAATTCAAATTAACTCCCAAAATTTACAAGGGTGTTATTAAACCAATCTTTATAATGCTTGATTATACCGATACGGATTTAAAAAATGATAAAATCACAATAGAAGTTTGTACAAATAATAATAATATTGATAAAATTATTATTGATATAAAATTAACAGATGAGTTTGTTGAAAATAATGGATTTAATGATATAAAAAAATTATCGCGGCTCATTTGGCTTAATTCGGACAAAGCAATAGACAATACCATTCCGAAGCCGTTCACACCGATAAAAAACGATGGACTTGTATTTGAAATTTTAGGAAGAAGAATAACTTTCGGCGAAAATGCACTTCCTCAAAAAATTGAAAGTTTTTTTGATGAGGCTGTTAATTTATCCGAAGAAAAACAATGTGACTTATTGCAGGAGCCGGTTTTATTTAATATAGATAATGTCGTGTTTAAAATCAAGAATACTTGTAATAATAAAAATTTTTCGGAAATTATATCTGAAGGTGTTTCGGAAAACTGTATTATTCGGATAAAAACAATATTGAAATATGACGGAAGTATGGAATTTGAGGCGACTGTAAAGTCAAAAAAAATGATAACATTTGAAAATGTTTCATTTTCGTATCGTCTGAC
>CAKSJU010000048.1 GCA_934463455.1 uncultured Clostridia bacterium
CTGACTTATGACATGCTCAGAATACTTGTTATTCTTGATCGGGCAAAAGTTTTTAAATAATAAGGGGCTGTTTAAAATGTCTCACAAAAATCGAGGATGAAAAGTCCTCGATTTTTTGTATAGAAAAAAAGCTGAAACCGTAGCGGAAACAGCTTAATATATTTAATGAAAACAACAAAAACCACAACAATTTACTGAGTTTTAAGCTTTAACTTTTGCCTCTGATATGCCAATTCAGCTAAATTTTCATTTTTTCAAAATTACTTCCTTGTCTGGTGGTAGGCTTTATACACCGCCTTTTTTATTTTTTTGCCTTAAGCTTTTTAAGCTTTTTTACGCCGAATAAGAGAAATGCAGCTGCGGCAATTACACCGATAGCTGAATATATAATAATCGGTGTGTAATTTTTTTTCATCTCACAAAGCTTAAAGACGGGAGTATTGGCTTCAAATTCAAGATAACTTCCGTATTCCTTTGCGTGTACTTTTTTCAGACCGTCTCCGCTGTCTATATAGATATCTGCTTTTTTATTTTCGGATAACGGTAAATATCTTACTGTATAGCTGTCGGTGTATACTCCGCCTATATTGACATCATAACTGTCAACCGCATGGTTTTCCAAAGCTTTTGATACAGATACGGACGCGGCATCGTCAAATGAACCGCAAACCAATATAATGGATTTACCGTCACGTTTTAAGTCGGAGGACAAAATATCCATAGTTCTGGAGTATTCGGCTGTAATGGTTGCATCGTGATTTACATTTTTAAAGTCATAATCGCTCCATTTCCCGTAATAACCGCGTTTTTCGGGGATTTTAGGAATTTCATCATCCGGAATTTCGTCTTTGTAGTTGTAATTTAAAGTTGCAATTTCTTTATCATCTGCTACGAATTTTAAAGTGAAATTAACCTTTTTATTAAAATTATTATCCACAAAGCGGGCAAAATTATCTATTGTCGTCTCTTCGGCAACTCCCGCATAGTTAATATCGTCAATTGCGCCGAGGGTATCGCTTATGCAATAGTTTCTCGAAAGCTTTTCTTTTTCGGCAGAGCCTGCTATCGCACCGGCATATTCTCCGTGGTCGTCAACATAAACAAGGGATTGAGAATTGACGATTTTTGAAGCTTCACCTGCAATGCCGCCGATATAATCAGCTCCGGAAAGCTCACATTTTGTAGCTGAGTTTCGGATTATTGTGTCGGATTTTCCTGCAATACCGCCGATATAATTTCCGTCACTGCTCGAAATTTTTCCGTAGTTGTCACAAGCGATAAGGCTGCCGAGATCCATTCTTCCGACAATACCGCCGACGTAGTTTTTCTTGGCGGTAATTTCTCCACTGTTTGTGCAGTTTCTCACAATACATTTTGTTTTGTATGTAAATTTCACGGATTTTTTTCCGGTTGTTTTAACATCGTCTTCCGGGTCGAAATCATACTCAATTGCCATTGAGCCGACGACACCTCCTATATTTACATCACCGTTTACCACACCGGTATTTTGGCAATTGACGGTTTTTCCGCGGGTGTCGGAGCTTTTGTCAATATCGGAAATATCTTCATAGAAATCATCTTTATCCGCGTCAACGGTGTCTTCGTATGCATCGGACATTATATCCGCCAAAAGCTCTAATTGGTCGGTAATGTCATGGACATTGTCCGTAAGCTTGTTTTTTTGGTCTTTCATAATTCCGTTTAGGTTTTCAAACTGACCTTGCATGCGGCGTATGGAAGCTTGAAGACTGTCAACATTCCCGTTAAAGGAATCGCTTATTTGAGGCAGGGTATAAGCTCCGCCTTTTGATAGGTTATTTACAATTGAATTTAATTTATCGGTCGCCGAGGAAAGGGAAGAAGCACCGTTTTCCAATTTTGTACAGCCGTCTTTGAAAGAATCGATTGCTTTGTCCATTTCTTCGGTTGCATCTTTAAATTCTAAGGACAGGTCAAATCTGCCGATAATGTCCTGCATTTTTTCCCATGCCTTTGCAAGGCTCGAAAAAGCACGGGAAAAATAATCCAAAGAAGAACTGAGGGCTTTTAATGTTGTTTGGTCGGATAAAACCTCGAGAGCATCGCGGATTTCGGACAGCGACTTTTTTATATCTTTATAATTTTCCGCCAGTGCTTTTATATTTGCAATTGTACTGTCTGCAATATTTTTTAGGTAGCCTTGCTTTTTCAAATCCGAAAGTATTTTTGCAATATCTCTCAGTGAGTTGCTCGCATCGATAATTGAATCGATTACGTCACTTATGCTTTGAGCTATTTCCGCAAAGCTTTGCTCGATATTTTTGCGTTCTTCAAGCGCTTTTTCAAGATGAACCATGGCAGTATTTAGCTTTTGAAGACCCGAATTAAGAGAATCAACACAAATTTGCAGCTGGTAAAGCGCACGTGAAAATTGCTTTGATGCCGTTCTTAAATATGCGAGAGCTCCGTTTAAGCTTTCTTCCGCTTTATCATCCATATCGACAGAGCCGCTTAAATCGTCGGCAAGCTTATCAATGGAGCTTTGAATGTAATCTCCGGTGGCTTTAAAATCTTCAAGACCGTCCGCCATTTGCTTTATACCGTCGGAAAGTTCTGTAAATACGGAATCTGAGCTGACAAGCGCGGTGTGAAGCCTGTCGGTCATGTCATTCGTTCTGGATATAACATCGTCGGTATAGTCGGTGACATCATCTGTTAAAATATCCATTGTGTCCGTAATATTTCTTAGGGAATTGTTTATGCCATCAAGGCTGTCGGAAAAACCGCTTTCCGAGTCAACTCCCGAATTTACGGTACCGCGTATATCAGCGAGCGTATTTTTTATATCGTTAAGGACATCCTTTGAATATTCGAGCTGAACATAAGGCTCTGCCTGACCGCAGATGCCGCCTATATCCTTTCGACCGCGAATTTCCCCCTGATTTTCACAGCCGACAATATATCCGGCACTCCTGCCGCAAATACCGCCTGTGTTGTATCCTATCGATTTGTAACCTATATTTCCGAAATTTTTGCAAGATGTTATTTTTCCTTTTAAGTATCCGCATATTCCGCCGGTGTCGGTATCGGTATTAACATTTTCGCTGCTGCGTATATCCGAAACATCAATATCGGAAAGGTCTTGCAGCGATTTTCCGGTTTCCGTTTCGGTTGTATTTACGGAAGAATAATTCTCACATAAATCCACTCTGCCGAAATTTTGTCCGCATATTCCGCCGGTATAGCTTTTTGAAATTACCGTTCCGTTTGAGCGGGAAGTACGTATGATACCGCTTTCTCCGACATAGCCGCATATTCCGCCGACGGTAGATTCTCCGGAAACATCTCCGTCAAAGCTGCAATTGATAATCGTACCGTTGTTTTCTCCGACAATTCCGCCGATATATTTTGCGCTTCCGGACGGAGTAACAATACCTTTTACATTGAGGTTTTCTACGACAGCACCGTTTTGAATATAACGGAAAAGACCTTGATGAGAGCCTTTATTTACGATGTTCACTCCGGATATGGTATAACCGTTTCCATTGAAATGTCCGCTGAAAATCGGAATCGGAACAAAATTAATGTTTGAAAGATCAAGATTGTCCGCAAGTTCAACGGTTTTTCCGCGTGACCATGAATCTGTTTTACATTTTTTTGTTAAGTCAATGTAATCTTCGGTGGTTTTTATTGTTATTTTATTTGATGCAAGCACCGAAAATAAAGGAGTAAATGTAAATAATACAAAAGCGGTGCAAAGCAGCAAAGATATATATCTATTCGTTTTGGTTGTCTTCATCATCATTATCCTCCTCCAACTCCGGTGATATATTATTTATATTTACATTTGCGGTCATGTCTCCGCGCACAATTCCGTGTATATCGGCGTCAACAAAACCGTTTATATAGCCTCTGACACGTCCGTTTACCAAAAATCTTCCGGTTTCTTTTCTGACAAGCTCGGGCTTGTTTATTGTAAATCTCGTTTTTTCGATAATTGTATCACCCAAAAGCAGTATTTCCGGTAAAACGCACATAACCAGGAACATTGACATAAGAGTTCCGGAGCAAAGTGTTTTACCTATAGATACTATAGCCGGCTGTGTTGACAGTTTCCCAATAAGGAAGCCTGCAGATGCCAAAATACTGCCGGAGGTAAGAACTGTCGGAAATGCAAAATTTAAGCTGTTTCGCATTGCTTTTTTTATCGGCATTTTATCGCGAAGCTCCATATATCTTGAAGATATAACTATTGCATAGTCGATGTTTGCGCCCATTTGGATTGAGCTTACAATCAAATAACTTAAAAAGTACATCGGATTGTTGAAAATTGTCGGCAGGGAGAAGTTAATCCAAACACTTCCTTGAATTACAGCAATCAAAAGAACAGGCAGACCTGCGCTTTTGAAAGTGAAGAACAATACCAATATAACGAATATTATTGATAAGACACTTACAATAACGTTATCGGTTGCAAATGAGGTGGCAAGGTCGTAGCTTGATGTTGAATTGCCGACAAAATATGATTCATCATAGTATTTTGCGGTTATTTGATGTATTGTATTGATAAATGCGAAAGTTTCTTCACCCTCTGTGGGAAGGTTTAAGTATATCAGCATTCTTGCATAATTGTCTCCGAGAAGCTGCTTTTTTGCACTGTCAAGCTGTAAATACAAGTCGTCGAGGTCTTTTTCAAGGTCGGCATCAAACTGTACATATCCGTCCTCTTTCATGTCATATACGAAAGAAAACATATCGATAAGCGGAACACCGTAATTTTCGATATTTCCCGCAAGCCGCCCGTAATCTTCATCATCGGCGGCATATGCGGCATAGACAAGCTTGGAAAGCTCAATATCAATATCGGTAAGCTCCGCAAATTGACGGGGAGTAAGCTTATCGGTTAAAACATATCCATCCTTAGCTTCTACACTTGAAAGTCCGGTTATTGATTTAATCTCTTCATGCGTTTCAAGCTCTTTGATAAGCTTCTTTTCTTTCTCATAATCACCGCGCGGTACAACAAGCGCTGCCATGTTTTCGGCACCAAACTGGTCGTCTATCATTTGCTGGGCAATCTGAGTTTCATTTTTTCTGTCGGTTTCGGAGGAGGAAACGTCGTATACATAGGGACAATGTGAAGAAATAAGATAACCTCCTATGATAACCAAAACAAAGAGGGGAGGTACAATATATCTTAATTTGTACACAATTGAGCCGAGTACCGATATTTGCGGGACAAGATTTTTATGATGTGTTTTATCTATGTATTGTCCCAACAGCATTAATAGACACGGCATAACCGTGAATACGCTCAAAAGGCTGAAACCGATTGATTTAATCAAACACAAACCCATGTCAAAACCTATTCTGAAGTGCATGAACATCAGAGCGGCAAGACCGGATATTGTTGTAAGCGAGCTTGCGGAAATTTCAGGAATTGATTTTGCAAGAGCATAAATTACGGCTTCCCTTTGTTCGTGGTAATTTCGTTCTTCGCTGTAATGATGTATCATTATTATTGCATAGTCTATTGATAAAGCAAGCTGCAGAATGGTTGTGACGGAGTTTGATACAAATGATATTTCTCCGAGCATATAATTGGTACCTTTATTCAAAATTGAAGCAACTATAAAAGTGATAAGCAATACCGGAACCTCCATGTAGGTTTGGGAGGTAAAAAGCAAAACCGATACAATAATAACAGCCGCGATTAAGAATACGGTATTCATTTCGGCATCAAGAGCAGCGGAATCGTCGGAATCGCTTTCGGAAAAATAAGTGTCGTAGCCGGAAAGAGCTTCTCTGATTTCGGTGTATCCGTCCTGCGTTTCCGGAGAGCCGTCAGTGCTTGTAAGCGTGACATTAAAAAGAGCGCACCCGTTGTTGTAGTGGTCTTCGCTGTCGTCAAAATCAACAAGCTTGACATGCTTAAGTGATTTTAGCTTTGTATTTATATTTTCAGCTTCGTTATATGTAATATTAATAACCATAACCTTTGAAGTGGAATACGTAATAAATTCGTCATCCATTATGGTAAGACCTTGACGGGTTTCGGTATTCTGCGGTAAATAAGCGGTTATATCGTTGCAGACCTGTACCCAGTTTTGTGAGAATAAAGAAAAAATAATTGCCGCTATATATATTACAAATACAATATTTCGTTTATCTACTATAACTGTGGATAGTTTGACAAAAAAGGTATCGTTTCCGTTTTTTTCTTCCATTTCTTTCATTCTGTTACCACACTTTCTACAATGTTATTATCATATTATTATATAATATATTATATCTTATGGCAACCGACAAATTATCGGATGTGCATAAAATATATACAAATTAATAAATTTGTCTGAATTTTAAGTTAATTCTTTTTTGAAATAAGCTTTACCGATTGCTTGATGTTGTTGTCAAACAGAACACCTGTTTTATTTATAATTTCGGAAAAATCCTCGTGCATTCCGGAATCAAGCCATTTGTTTAAAATTCCGAGCAGACCGCAGCTGTAAAAAGATGCTATAAAATTTATATCATTTTCCGATGCGTCGGTTTCGGAAGCGTTTTTCTGCGTAAACTCCAGCACAACATCATAAATTGCTTTTTCGAGATATTTTTCAAGCTGATGAGCCTTGACGGAATTGTGAAGATGATAGACCGCTTTTTTATTTTTTATAGCAAAATCCGCCGCGGACAGCAGCCCCTCGCTCCACGATGAATAAGGCTTTCGGTGATTTTCTGCAATATTATTGATTTCATTTTGCAGAATTTCGTCAACAAGCGCATATATATCTTCAAAATTATAGTAAAATGTATTTCTGTTAATACCGCAGTCGTCCGCAATATCTTTAACTGTTATTTTGTCAAAAGGATATTCGTTTAGTAACTTCATAAATGACTGCATAATTGCGGATTTTGTAAATTTTGACATAGTTACTCCTTTAAAAGGCGGTGTATAAAAAGTGTACCGCATTTGTAGGGGATAGGAAAAAATGCTTCGGAACGCTCAAACCAAACCCGACGGCATACGTGGGTATTCCGAGCGGTTTGGTGAGGGCGTAGCAAAAAGGTGTTGTAATATAATAAAAATCGAAAATTTTGAGATTTTTTTCAAAAATCATTAAAATAGATTATTTTATAATATATACTTTTCAAGTAATACATGCCTTTTTGCGTTCCGGACTTTTTTTACATCCCCCATGATTAATTATGTATTAATTATATCATACCGTAATAATTTTTTCAATAATTTTTAATACAAAAATTATGTTTTTTAATATTGCAAAAATAAGGCAATTGTGATAAAATGACAGTAAATAATATATTGCTGTATTTTACGGCAGAATGGAGGTTATTATGAAATTCAAAAAGCTGACAGGAATTATATTGAGCGGTATTATAGCAACGTCTTCTATAGCAGCGCTTGCAGCGGAGGAAAACAATAAAATTACGGTTAATTTAAACGGTGTTCAAATGCAGTTTGATGTTGACCCGATTGTGGAAAATGACAGGACACTTGTACCGTTCAGAGCTATTTTTGAAGCTTTGGATTGTGCGGTGTCATACCAAAAACTGGGAGAATTTCAATATGTCAGAGCCGAAAGAGGGGCAGACAGTGTTCTGCTTCAAATAGGTGAGAACAAAATGCTGGTAAACGGGGAAGAGGTTTTGCTTGATACTCCGCCGAAAATCATAAATGACAGAACACTTGTTCCCTTAAGAGCAGTATCGGAAAGCCTTGATTGCTCGGTTAAATGGCTTGGAGATATAAAGACAGTATGCCTTTATAAAAAACTCGGTCAATATGAAATTACCTCCGAACATATAAACAAAAGTGTAAAATCGGACGACGGTACCGAGCTTATTAATATAAGCTGTGCATATCCGATATTAAAGGCTGACGGTCTCGGAAGCTTTGCACGCGATATAAACAGATTTTATAAACAAAAAGCCGAGGATTTTGTTTCGGAAGCGGAAAAAGAATATAAAGAGGGAGCGGAAGCCGAATATAAAGAAAAAGGTGCGGATGATTTTCTTCCTATGGAATTTTGCATGTCGTATGAAGTAAACACAAACCGAAAAGATAAGCTTTCGATAACGGTGTATGATTATCGGGACACAAACGGTGCTCATCCGAATTATTTCTCGGAATCAAAAACTTATGATATGGCAAATAAAAAAGAAATGTCTCTTAATGAGATAATGAACATAAGTGACAGCGAGTTATCCGATACAATTCTTGACATATTTACGAATGTGCTTGAAGAGAGTAATGTGGAAGTGACATCGGAAATATCGAAAGCAATTACCGATGAAGCGAAAAATGTAGAATGGTATTTTACGGACAATTCGGTTGTTTTGTACTTTAATCCGTATCAAATAGGAGCATATGCTTTAGGTTCGCCCGCGGCAGAGATTGCTTATGAGGGCAATGAAGATAATCTGAATGTGGATTTATCCGAGGCTGACATGGATAAATTTGAATTTGAGCTTGACGGTAACGAAACGACCGGGTATAAATGGGAAATAAGAGATGCCTCATCCGATAAGCTTAAAATCGAATCCGAATATGTTCCGGATAAAACAGAGAAAGATATTGCCGGCTCGGGCGGAAAATATAAATTTACGGTTACGGGAATTGATGAGGGAAATGCAGCATTTGACCTGGTATACACACAAGGTGATGACAGCACAATTTTAAAAACCGTAGAATATGATTTGTATGTATCAAAGGATAATAAAATTACTGTTTTAAGTAAAAGTGAAAGCATAAATGAAGAGGAAGACACAACAATCGTTAAAATGAACGGCGATATTATGTTTTTAAGCAACGGAGAGGAATATCTGCTCGGCGAAGCTTTTATTTATGATAAATCTGTAAAGAGTATTTCCTGCACAGATTTAACTGTCGGAGATCAGCTTCGGTATGCAAGCGAGGGGGATAATCTTGTTTTTGTGAGAAATAATAAGGCAGAGGGCTTTGAAGCGGATAAATACAAAATAATAAAAATTGCCGATGACGATTTGATAGAATTTCAAAACGGAGAAGTATTTATTACCGGAGAGGCACTGCTTTATGAAGCGGACAGCAGTGTTGATTACAAAACGCTGAAAGCCGGTGATAAGGTAAAGGTTTTAACCGGGGACGATGATTTGGTTGTTGTTATAAAAAAATAGCATGTAAAAAGGCGGTGTAAAAAATACACCGTCTTTTTGTGTTCCGAACTTTTTTTGATTTGTAGGAAATTGCGTAAAACGCAATGACGGAAAATCAAAAATGCCACCTTATTCCTACGCCCGCAGGCGGAGCTTTTATCAAAAGCTTTTTTATTATGTATTTATTTCATTTTAAGTACAGCTCCCACTACCTTAGAGAGAAATTTCGGCATTTTAAAAACTACAATTTTCATAAAATCATCGCCTTTCAAAAATAATCACCATTTAAACAAACAAAGGTATGCCATAAATAAAATCATACAGGTTTCCAATACTGCAATAACATATATCGGCAGACAAAGCCCCGCAAGCATTCCCGCACAAAATGTCACGCAGGACAGTCCTACCGATTTGCAGCACAGATTACACAATTTAATCATCCGCAAAACACCTCATTTGAACTTAAGATATTATAGTATATGTTATTTTTGAAAATGTGTGAATTGAAAATGTCGGTAAATTATTGATTTTTTTATAAAAATGGTATATAATATATAAAAAAGAAGCCCCGATTAAGAGGTGAACTACATATGAAAAAAATAAAGAGGTTTTTCGGATTTTTATTGTTGATTGTTTTTATCGCTATAGGCGGTATAGTATATGCCGGATATTCAAAGTATAAAAAGGCGATTGAAGAAAAGCCGCTTGAAAATGCGGTTGCTCAAATAAAAAATAACGAACATTATACGCAAATATCTCAAATTCCGCAAATATACCAAGATGCTGTAATAGCGGTGGAAGACCGAAGATTTTACTATCATCCGGGTATAGACCCGATAGGAATTGTGCGTGCGGTTGTTACGGATATAAAACAAAAAAAGCTTGTAGAGGGCGGAAGTTCAATTACTCAGCAGCTGGCAAAGAATATGTATTTTATAAATGATAATACTATGACGAGAAAAATTGCGGAGATATTTTTGGCTGTTGACATAGAAAGAAATTATTCCAAAAATGATATATTGGAATTATACTTAAACGGAATATATTACGGCAGCGGATATTATAATATTTATGATGCTGCGAAAGGGTATTTCGGCAAAAACCCTATAGAGCTGACAGAGTACGAAAGCACTCTTCTGGCGGGTATTCCGAATGCACCGTCGGCATATTCGCTTAAAGCAAATCCCAACCTTGCCGAAAAAAGACAGGAAAAAGTTATAGATACGATGGTTGAATGCGGATATATCTCGGAAGAAAAAGGAGAAGCTATAAAGGAAAATGAACGTTAATGAGGAAAGAAAAGAAAAAGTATTGCTGCTCGGAGTTCATACCGGCAGAGCGGATTATATTAAGGATACAACCGATGAATCGATGAGGGAGCTTGCCGAGCTTGCCGAAACGGCAGGAGCGGAGGTTGTCGGAGAGTGTGTTCAGAATAAAGCGGATATTGAAAGCGCAACCTACATGGGCGAGGGAAAGCTTATAGAAATCAAGTCCGCAATAGACGAACTTGATGCCGATACGGTCATATTTGACGATGAGCTGTCTCCAATTCAGATAAGAAATATATCCGATATATTGGACGTGAAGGTTATTGACCGTTCTATGCTTATTTTGGATATATTTGCAATGAGAGCAAAAAGCGGCGAGGGTAAGCTTCAGGTAGAGCTTGCACAGCTGAAATACCGTCTTCCGAGATTAAGAGGATTCGGCAGTGAAATGAGCAGAACGGGAGCAGGAATAGGAACAAGAGGACCCGGAGAAACAAAGCTTGAATCGGATAAAAGGCATATAAGGCGAAGAATATCGGCTTTGGAGGAAGAGCTTAAGGAACTGGAAAAACACAGAAATCTTTTGCGTTCAAGGCGGCGTAAGGATGGTGTAATAACCGCGGCTTTGGTAGGTTATACAAATGCCGGCAAATCTACGCTTTTAAATACAATGACAAATGCGTGCGTGTTTGCGGAGGATAAGCTTTTTGCAACTCTTGACCCGACGTCGAGGGGTTTTGTCCTCGAGGATAACAGGCAGATACTTCTTGTTGATACTGTCGGTTTTATAAGAAAGCTGCCGCACCATTTGATTGAAGCGTTCAAGTCAACCCTTGAAGAAGCTGTTGTTGCGGATTTGCTTATTCATGTGATAGATGCGTCAAACGCTTCCCGCTCGGAGCAAATAAAGGTTGCGGACGATGTTTTAAAAGATATAGGAGCATTTGATAAACCGAAAATTGCTGTTTTTAACAAATGCGATAAGCTTGACAGTCTCGGTTTTGTACCGCCGATACTTGAAGGATATGACCGATGCGTCAATATTGCTGCGAAATCGGGGAAAAACATAGATGAGCTCATAAAAGCCGTTTCGGAGCTTGCCCCGGGAACAAAACAAAAAATAAGGATTTTAATTCCATACAGTGATGCGGGACTTTTAAACGAACTTCATACCAACCAAAAGGTAATCAGTGAAGAATATGTGCCGGAGGGAATAAAAACAGAGCTGCTTGCAGACGAAGCGGCATTTAAAAAATTGCAGAAGTATATTGAAAGAGGGTGACGGATATTTCAAATAAATCAGTATATAAAACGGTAAAAAACAGAGGAAGAGAAATAACGGTAATAAAAAAATCGAAATTTATCGCTACCTGTATGCCGTGTGATACCGAGCAAAAAGCCATAGATTTTGTGAATGAAATAAGAAAAGAATTTCCGGACGCTACTCATAATGTTTATGCTTATTGTATAGATGAGAATAATATATTCAGATATTCGGATGACGGAGAGCCGTCTCAAACTGCAGGCATGCCGGTGCTTGATGTTATGAGGAAAGATGAAATTGTAGACGCGGCTATAGTTGTTACAAGATATTTCGGCGGGACTCTTCTCGGCACGGGAGGGCTTGTACATGCGTATTCATCTTCGGCAAATCTTGCGCTCAATGCCGCGGGAATAATAACAAGAAAAATGTGTAATATCATATCGGTAAATACCGATTACTCATTTGTCGGGAAAATCCAACATATAGCAAAGGACGGACATTATATAACCGAGGATGTAATATATACGGATAAGGCTACGTTTTTTATTTGCGTCCCCCCGGAAGAAACGGATAGATTTTTAAAAAAAGTGACGGAAGAAACAAATGCACGCGCAGTCTGTTCGGTTATCGACCATAAATATGCCGATACCGAATAAAATACATAAAATGATGAAAGGATGAAATACTATGAGAAAAATAATATTAATTGCAGCAATAATTGCGGCACTTGCCGGCTGTACTGCCGGTAATCCGCCTCAGGAATCGGCAGAGCCTGTTGTTTCACCGAATGTGACGGAGGAAAAAGAGTATAAAATAATCGAAAAAGAGGACAATAATGAAAAATACCTGAAATTAAATAAGTATGAGGATTGTTCATATGATTTTGACCATGACGACGTGGAGGAAACCGTTACTCTTTACACGAGCGCAGAAAAGGACAGTCACGGTGATTTTATGTGGGATGACAGTCAGGATTGGATTTTGGCTGTAGAGGGAAACAATGGAAATTATACCCTTTATGAAGAGCATGCAAGAGGTCAGCTTGAACTTTTTGTGAGTGAATATTACGAAAAAGACGGAGAACGCCCTGCAATAAGACTTATGATTTCCACAAGTGCAGGCTTTGAAATTCGTGAATATACTTACGGCAACGAGAGTTTTCGTGAGGAAACGGTTTATAATGCAGGGGATATAAATGAGTTGTCCGTAAATAAATATTAATAATATAAAATTACATGGAAGGAATGAGATAAATGGCAGAAGTATTTACAAAAGCAAATTTTGACAACGAGGTGTTAAACGCGAGCGGTGCGGTATTGGTGGATTTTTGGGCAAGCTGGTGCGGACCGTGTCAAATGGTATCGCCTATTGTTGATGAATTGGCGGAAGAATATAAAGGAAAACTGAAGGTCGGAAAAGTTAATGTGGACGAAGAAAGCGAAATTGCCTCAAATTTCGCAATTGTGTCAATTCCGACAGTAATCCTTTTTAAAAACGGAAAAGTAGAAGAAAGGCTTGTCGGTGCATATCCGAAGGATGCTTATGAGGATATTATAGACAACCACATATGACTGACGAGCTTAACCAAAGAGCAGAATTGTTAAAAATATCCGATTGGGGCGTTGTTAAGGCAAGGGTTTTTGAAGACCTTTGCCTTGATTTGCGCGCAGACGGAATTGAAGAAGAGAAAGCACAGAAAATGTGTAACCCGTTTTTGTATATGAAAAATGCAAAATCCGTAATTGTTTGTATTTTTTCATATAATACACCTGAAAAAGGCAATATTTCAAAATATGCTTTTGGAAAAGATTACCACAAGGTGGTTTCGGAAAAATTGCGTGAATTTGCCGCGCCGATTGTTGAAAAGGGATATAAGTGCAGCGTATATTCCGATTCGTGGGATTTAAATGAGCGTTATCTTGCCGTTGCCGCCGGATTGGGGTTTGTAGGTGATAATCATTTGTTTATAAGTCCGAAATTCGGAAGCTTTGTATTTATCGGAGTTATTCTTACCGATTGCCGGATTGAAAAGTCAAACCAATGCGAAAATAAATGTATCGGGTGCGGGAAATGTATTGAAGCATGCCCCGGAGGAGCAATATCTAAGGGCGGAGCATTTAAAGAAGAACGCTGTATATCGTATATAAGCCAAAAAAAGGGCGGGCTGACGGAAGAAGAAACAAAATTAATTTTAGACGGCGGACTTATCTGGGGATGTGATATATGTCAAAATGTTTGTCCGTATAACAAAAATGCTCCGTATACGCAAATTGAGGAGTTTCGGGACGATAAAATAACCGAGCTGTACATCGACGAGAATATGTCAAATCGGGAATTCAGAAAAAAATATGCGGATCGCGCTTTTTCATGGCGGGGCAAACAGCCGCTTGAAAGAAATCAAAAAATACTTAAAAACAACAAATAAAGCAATTTTTCAGTAAAAAAATCGAAAAATGGCAAGAAATTACTTGACAGAACGGTTGAAAAATTATAAAATAAATATATTACAGATAAAAGAAAGGCAATGAGTTTTATGATAATTACTAAGGCACCGAAAGGTACCGAGGATTTGCTGCCGTCGGAAAGTTACAGGTGGCAGTATCTTGAAAAAAATTTTAAAAAGGTGTGTGATAATTTCGGTTATCTTGAGATAAGAATGCCGACTTTTGAACATACAGAGCTTTTTGAAAGAGGTGTGGGTGATACTACCGATGTTGTTCAAAAGCAAATGTACACATTTTTGGACAAAGGAGGCAGAAGCGTAACCCTGAGACCGGAGGGAACGGCTTCGGTTGCAAGAAGCTTTCTGCAAAATAACATATATGCACAGCCGCTGCCGATGAAAGCCTTTTATGATATTCCGTGTTTCAGATACGAGAATAAGCAAAAGGGGCGTTTGAGAGAGTTTCATCAATTCGGGGTTGAGGTTTTCGGAGCGGAACAGCCTACAATAGATGCTGAGGTAATCAGCCTTGCCATTACATTTTTAAAAAGGGTCGGATTGAATGATTTAACAGTGCATATTAACAGCATCGGCTGCCCGGAATGCAGAAAAAAATATAATGAGGCGTTAAAAGAATTTTTGCGCCCGAAGCTGGATAAGCTGTGCGGAACATGCAGAGAAAGATTTGAAAGAAATCCGCTCAGAATACTTGACTGTAAATCGGAAATTTGCCAAAAAGAAGCCGAGGGAGCACCTGTTCTTCTCGACTATTTGTGTCAGGATTGCAGAGAACATTTTGATAAGCTTCAAAAAAATCTGGAGCTTCTTGATATTAAATATGAAATTGATAACGGAATTGTACGCGGTTTGGATTATTATACAAAAACCGTTTTCGAAATAATTTCCGGTCCGTTTACTGTATGCGGCGGAGGTCGTTACGACGGGCTTGTGGAAGAATTCGGAGGAGATAAAACACCTGCAATAGGTTTTGGTTTGGGAATTGAACGCTTGCTTATCAGATTGGACGAGCTTGGCGTAGTAATTCCGAAAGAAAATAAAATAAATCTTTATGTTGTTCCGCTGGGGGAAGCTGCCGCAGAGTATGCGCAAAAGCTTGTTTATGACTTGAGAAAAGCCGGTGTTAACGCCGATACCGACCATATGGGCAGAGGCTTGAAGCCGCAAATGAAATACGCAAATAAAATCGAAGCGGAAAACACTTTGGTTTTGGGCGATAATGAAATAGAGAGCGGCATATTTAAAATAAAAAATATGTCTACCGGAGAACAGACGGAAGTTGAAAAAGATAAAATAATCGATTATTT
>CAKSJU010000049.1 GCA_934463455.1 uncultured Clostridia bacterium
AGCGGCATATTTAAAATAAAAAATATGTCTACCGGAGAACAGACGGAAGTTGAAAAAGATAAAATAATCGATTATTTTACAAAATAAAGGTGAATGGCGTTTAACACAACATGTTTTTAAGAGGGCAGAAAGGAATGTATATAAAATGGAAACATTGCATGGTTTAAAAAGAACGCACAGATGTGCGGAGTTATCGGAGAAAAATATAGGTGAAAGCGTTACCGTTATGGGATGGACTCAAACGTACAGACAATTGGGTGCGCTTACATTTATAGATTTAAGAGATATAAGCGGAATTGTTCAGCTGTCTTTTGCGGAAGAGGTATCGGAAGAGGCATTCAAAAAAGCGCAGACAGTAAGAAATGAATTTGTTCTTGCTGCTTGCGGAAAGGTTGTAAAACGTTCCTCGGTTAACAATAAAATTCCGACAGGACAGATTGAAATTCAAGTTGAAGAGCTCAGAATACTTAATAAATCAGAAACTCCTCCGTTCGCTGTTGAGGAAAATTCATCCGTGAAAGATGAAATAAGATTAAAATACAGATATTTGGATTTAAGACGTCCGGATGTTCAGAAAAATCTGATTGTGCGCCACAAAATAGCACAGCTTGCGAGAAATTTCTATTCGGATAACGGATTTATGGAAATTGAAACTCCTGTATTGATTAAAAGTACTCCGGAGGGAGCAAGAGATTATCTTGTCCCGAGCCGTGTACATCAAGGCAAATTTTATGCACTTCCGCAGTCGCCGCAGCTTTATAAACAGCTTTTGATGGTTTCGGGAATGGACAGATATTTTCAGATTGCAAAATGCTTCCGGGATGAAGATTTGCGTGCCGACAGACAGCCGGAATTTACTCAGATAGACCTCGAAATGTCTTTTGTTGAAGCGGAAGATGTTATGAGTGTGAATGAAAAATTCATTAAAAAGCTTTTCAAGGAAATTCTTGATATGGATGTTGAATTGCCGCTTCGCCGTATTCCTTATAAAGAGGCTATGGAAAAATACGGCTCGGATAAGCCGGATACACGTTTTGGTTTAGAGCTTAACGATATTTCGGAGGTTGTTAAAAATTGCGGCTTTAAAGTATTTTCGGGCGCGTGCGAAAGCGGTGGAAGCGTACGGGGAATTAATATAAACGGCGGAGCGGATAAATTCAGCCGAAAGGAAATCGATTCACTCGGCGAGTTTGTAAAAACCTACAGAGCAAAGGGCTTGGCTTGGCTGTGTGTGGGCGAGACGGAACACCGTTCATCGTTTGCAAAATTCCTTGCGCCCGAAGAGGTTGACGCAATAATTAAAGCTATGGACGGAAAAGTCGGAGACTTGCTTGTATTTGTTGCGGATAAAAACAAAGTTGTTTTTGATTCTCTCGGAGCTTTGAGACTGGAAGTTGCAAAGAGACTTAATTTAATCCAAGAGGGTACATATGACCTTCTTTGGGTGACAGAATTCCCTCAATTCGAATACAGTGAGGAAGAGGGCAGATTTATGGCAATGCACCACCCGTTTACCGCTCCTATGGATGAGGATATAGAGTATTTGGAATCCGATCCGGGCAGAGTAAGAGCAAAAGCATATGATATAGTTATAAACGGCTGTGAAGCGGGAGGCGGAAGTATAAGAATATTTAATTCCGAACTTCAGGAAAGAATGTTCTCTGCATTAGGCTTTACAAAGGAAGAAGCATGGAGAAGATTTGGGTATCTTCTTGAAGCGTTCAAATACGGAACACCTCCTCACGGCGGTATGGCGTACGGACTTGACAGACTTGTGATGCTGCTTACCGGCTGTGATAATATAAAAGATGTAATTGCATTCCCGAAAGTACAAAATGCCTCCGAGCTTATGACAAATGCGCCGGATATTGTAGACCAAAAGCAGCTTGAAGAATTGGGTATAAAATTGGATGTGCATAATGATGAGAATTGATTGCAGTGCTGAAGAATGCGGATTTCCGTTTTTTAAAGTTTATTATTTAAGTAATAATCATTATAAGGTTATGGATGTTAAAGGATTTTATCTTTCGTCCGATAACAAGTGGAAGGTTGTTTTTAATGTTGCCTTTTCATCGCTTAACAGACTGCACAGAAGAACAAACGAAAATTACTTTTGTATTTATGCGGCAACAAGGGAGATGGTAGAGGAAATTATAAAAGAGCTTTCGGAAAACGGAGTTGTATATTTGAACAGATATAAACAAGTATTTTTAAAGTAATAAAAAATATTGAGCTGTGGTAAAATCAAATCATTTTACCACAGCTCGTTTTTGCATACAATAAAAATGCAGATGTCAATTCAAGCCGTCTGCATTAAAATTCAATGTTATTGCTATCTTGTAATTTCAAGAATTTTAAATTGTACAATTCCTCCGGGAGTGTTTACGTCTACGGTTTCACCGACTTTATGGTGGATAAGAGCCGCGCCTACCGGGGATTCCTGCGATAATTTATTGTTGTCGGGATCGGATTCGGTTGTTCCGACTATCGAGTAAGTTACTTCTTCTTCAAACTCAACATCCCAAAGGCGGACTTTAGAGCCGAGTCCGACTTCATCTGCGGCAATTTCATCTTCGCTGAGTATGCGCGCATATTTGAGCATGTCTTCAATCTGATTAACTCGGGATTCAACCTCTGCCTGTTCGTTTTTTGCTTCGTCATATTCGGCATTTTCCGATAAATCACCGAAAGAAAGCGCTTGCTTTATTTTTTCGGAAACTTCTTTGCGCCTCTGAGTCTTTAGGTACTCCAATTCTTCTTTTAATTTCTGCATTCCATCGGTTGTCAAAACAATTTCTTTTTTATCCATGGCGGATTTCATCCTTTCTATATAAAGTATATAAAATAATTACATTATTTTCAAAAAATGCTCCCGTATATTATACACTAATATTTATGATTTGTCAATCATTTTTTTTGCATGTTAAAGTATTCTATGCAAAGTGCTGAATAATTATGATATATTTTGAGAAAATAGTGAAGAAAGGAATGATTGCAGAAATGAACAGAGAAAGCTTTAAACAAAATTTTAAAAAAGTATACAGAGATAACGAAGTGCCTATTTATGTTTTTAAAGCGGCACACGGTTTTTCGATGATGGGTGTCACCGGAATAAACAAGTGTATGCTGGGAATGGGGATTGCACCGAATACTTATGTCGGAATAAGAATTTGTGAAGATGATATGTTTTATATAAGATTTTCCGACAGCGAGATGCAGTATGAATGTAAAAAGGATAATCTGGCAGGCTATAACGGCGAAGAAAATATAAAGCAGCTTTTTAA
This sequence comes from uncultured Clostridia bacterium, assembly GCA_934463455.1. Lineage (GTDB taxonomy): Bacteria > Bacillota > Clostridia > UBA1381 > UBA1381 > CAKSQL01. Next base: position 3,285 of record CAKSJU010000049.1, read on the forward strand.
CGCGCTCAGCGGAATTTGCGGGAATATTCCGGGTGCGCAGATATATTTTCACTGTGATTGTGCAGAAAAGGAGTTTTGCGAATATTTGCAGGCTTTAGTATACGGATTTTGCATGCTCACCGGTACGGCGTATGATATGGAAAATAAATATGATAATTTTTCGGAAAATGCAAGAAAAAAAATAACCGTTTCGGCAGGAGAAAATCGCTGTGAAATGATAGAAAATGATAAAATTACATTTTTTTCACTTCCGCTTAAAGGATGCAAAATAATAATAGGGAAGACGGGGGGAAAACCTTTTAAACCGATTAATTTTGAAGAGACGGTTAACCGTCTCGGAATTGACAATTACGAAAATATAAGCGATGAGGAAAGCGCTATGTATAAAGCTTCCGAAGGGTATGAAATACTTGATTATGCGATAAATGAGAAAAAACGGATTTTTAAAGCTGCCGAAGCGCTTGCCTCCGGTGATTTTTCGATGTTCAGCAGAATTATCAAGCGCTCCGCAAGCGAGTATCTGGACATAATAAAGAAAAGCGGCGGAAACCTGAGAACTCTTTATGATATTGCTTCATCGGCATCTATCATATGCGGGATATATGAAAACAGCGGTATATATTCTCTGGTTGAAGATTATCGGGTTGACAAGTTTATAAAAAATATAGGAGACGCATACGAATATAAAATAGGGAAAAGACCGAATTTTTATGTGTGCGCCTCATCAGCTACCTGTAAAGTGTAATAAAATGCGCCTATATATTCCAGCCGCCGTTTACGCCTAAAATTTGACCGGTTATATATGCTGCGTCATCCGAGGCTAAAAATGCAGCCGCTTTTGCAATTTCGCATGCTGTGCCGATTCTTCCGAGAGGAATATCCTCGCATATTGCGGAAACTTCGCTTTCCGAGTAACAGCTTGTCATATCGGTTTTAATATATCCGGGGCATATGCAGTTTACCCTTATTCCCGAGGGAGCAAGCTCTTTTGCCAAAGCCTTTGTCATGCCTATAACGGCGGCTTTCGAAGCGGAGTAATGCACTTCTGCGGCTGCCCCGATTTCTCCCCAAATTGAAGAAATATTTATTATATTTCCGCTTTTATTATGAATCATATCGGGCAGAAATGCTTTTGTTACAAGAAATGTACCTTTTGTGTTTACCGAAAACATTTTGTCCCATTCTTCTTCGGTTATATCCGTAAACAATTTGTCGGACGAAATGCCGGCATTATTCACTATACAATCTATATGTATGCCGGAGGCTTTTAAAGTGCGGTACATATTGTCCACCGCACTGCTGTCCGATACATCGGCACATATCGCTTTTGCACCGATTGCTTTTGCAAGTGTTTCGGCTTCATTTTTGCTTTTGTTGTAATTTATAATAACATGCGCACCTTTTTTTGCAAATTCTTCCGCGCAGGCGGCACCTATTCCTTTTGCACCTCCGGTTATAAGAACTGTTTTCATTTTTTTATCCCTTTCGTTTGACAAAATTATTTTTTTGGTGTATAATAATATTTAGTTAATTGTAAAATTTACATTTTATAATTACCCTGCATATAAGAGAAATTTCGTTACGGTTTGTGTCGGCGCAGGGCGGCGGAATGGAGATTTTTTTATGGACGATTGTAAATGCGAAAATTGTAAATATAACAATTGTATACTTGACAAATTAAAAAACGAAATGCCTACTGATGAAATAATAGGTAAGCTGTCCGATGTTTTTAAGGTGTTCGGAGACGGCACAAGAATAAGAATTTTGTGGGCTTTGTTCGACAGTGAAGTATGTGTTTTTGATATTGCCGAAAAAGTAGGAATGACCCAATCCGCAGTGAGTCACCAGCTCCGTGTTTTAAAACAGGCACGCCTTGTAAAGGCGCGCCGTGACGGTAAAAATACCTTTTATTCTCTTGACGATGATCATGTAAAAAGAATTATCGAACAGGTTATGATTCATATCAGCGAATAATATTTTCGTGTATAAAACGGTCGGCGGATTTGAGCAAATCCGAGTCGTAGGATATTATTTCGAGAGCTTCGGAAAGCGTACACCATTTGTAATCCGCAAGCTCGCTTTTTTGTATCTTTATTTTTTCGCCCTTGTCCTCCGCAAGAAAATATACTGCGTCCTTTGAAATATCGGGCAGGGGAGAATATTGGCTTAAGGCACGAAATCCGCTTATAAATTCGGGATTAAGACCGGTTTCTTCGAGTATTTCGCGTTTTGCGGTCTGAATTTCTGTTTCACCCTCTTCAACGTGCCCTTTCGGGAAACCCCAGTGTCCTTTAGCGTCTCCTTTTTTGTTCAAAATCAAAAGATATTCAATGTCGTTTTCGCGGCGGAAAATAACCGCGCCGCAAGATTTTTCAAATTTCATGGTGTTATTTCCTCCTATTTTATTTTTGTGATTTTATTTTTTTTAACAAGATACGCATTTTTTGCAATTTCAATCATCGGCATATCATTTTTTGAGTCGGTATAAAAATTCTCCAAATCAATATTCGGAAAAAGCTTTTTTAATATCAGCGGCTTGTTCGAGCGGAAACAAACCTGATTTATTTTGCCGGAAGACAGGTCTATTTCGGAGCATATTAAATTTTTTATTCCGAGCCGCCTGCATATTTCATAAAGCAGGAACGAGCACGAGGCGGAAATGATAATATCATCCTCGCGCTGCTGTCCTTTGTAAAAATCTTTTATTTTGTATTCATTTTTGTCCCAAAATTCACTTATCGCTTTTTTGGAGCTGTCTATTGACGAAAATATAATTAAAGCGTATTTTGCCGCTTTGTTTTCCAACTCGGAAATACTTATCAATCCGAGCTTGTATTTGACAAGCATGTGGAGCATGAGCGGAAAATACTTGATAAGCGAAGGCTTTTTTCGGGCGCAAAACAGATAAAAATCCACTACCGATTCTCCGTCGTAAATTGTATTGTCAAAATCATACACATTCATTGATGCCTGCCTCCTATACGGTTTTCAGCGTAAAAGTGAATTTGGTGAATTTAACGCCGGTTCCCGATTTTGTTTCCGAGCTGTCTACCCATATTTGCTGTTTGTGCAGCGAAATAATATTTTTTACCATAGACAAGCCGAGACCTGCGCCCTTTTTGTCGTTTGTACGTGATTTATCGGTTTTGTAAAATCTGTCGAAAATGTGCTTTATCTCTTCGGCTTCCATACCGATTCCGAAATTTCCTATGCTGACATATGCTTTTCCGTTTTTAAACCAAGTTGATATTATTATTTTTGTGTTTTCGAAGCTGAATTTTATTGCATTGTCGAGAATATTTATTATAACTCTTTGTATAGCGTCTTTATCGGCAAGCACTTTTATAATTTCAGCGTCAAAATTTATTTCAAGCTCAAGGTTTTTGTCACTGATGCGTTGTTCAAGCTGAATTATGCAGCGCCTTACAAGCTCGTTTATATCAAACGAAACTATATCAAGCTTATATTCCGAAGAAGACATTTTTGACATTTCAAGCATATCATTTGTCAGGCGGGCAAGTCTTTTTGATTCATCATAGACAAGCTGCAAATATTCTTTATGCTTTTCGGGCGGTATTGTACCGTCTATCATTCCTCCGACAAATCCCGAAATAGATGTCATCGGCGTTCGAAGCTCGTGCGAAACGTCAGATATAAATTCAGCCTGTGTGTTATTAATCTGTGAAAGTGTTTCCGCCATATAGTTGAAGCTTGAAGTAAGCTGACCTATCTCATCCGTCGATGTTACTTTGAGGCGTTTGTCAAATTTCCCGGAAGCTATATCGTTTACGGCTTTGTTAATATCCATAATCGGGGCGGAAATATGGCGCGATTGAAAATATACAAGCAAAAGGGCAATAAGTATGGAAACTATATTTGACAATGCAAGCATATACATAAAATCGGAAATATCTCTGTTCAAGTCAGGAACAGGGGTATTAAAATACATCGCACCGATTATATTATTCTGGTAATACAGCGGCAAACCGACAGTGAAAACCTTTTTGTGGTAATAATTGCCGAAATATCCGCGCGTTTTTACTGTATCTCCCGAAAGAACGCTGCCGAGAAGTTTTGACGGAATACGCACAATATCCGTTGTTGATGCAAGAATGTCGCCGTTTTTGTTTACAACGGTTATGTCCGAGCCGGTAAATTCCGCCCATGAAGCAACTGTACTGTTGTAAACATTTCTTGAACGCACGTCATTATTTTCTATTTGCAGAAAAATAGTGAGATATTCTATATTTTTTGCTGTTTTAACCGAAAGGTCGTATTGCTTTCTGGAAGTATAATATCCCAAAAATCCGTACATTGCCATAGAAGTTGACACAAGCACTATTATCATGGTGATAAAGTAAGTCCAGAACAGACGGGTAAAAATCGAACGAAACAATTTATCTCACCTCGAATTTATAACCGACACCCCAAACCGTCTTGAGCTGCCAGTTCCCCTGAACTCCCTCGAGCTTTTCACGGAGACGTTTTATATGAACGTCAACCGTTCTGGAATCTCCGAAGTAATCAAAACCCCAAACCTCTTCCAAAAGCTGTTCACGCGTGAAAACTCTGTTGGGATTGGACGCAAGAAAATAAAGAAGCTCTAATTCTTTCGGGGGGATTTCTATGATTTCGCCGTTGAGCTTGAGCTCGTAATTCGAAAGATTGACCGAGAGGTTTGTGTATGATATTTCTTTTGAATTATCATCGGATTTTGTGTCAAATCGGCGAAGAACAGCCTTAACACGTGCGACAAGCTCTTTTGTTTCAAACGGCTTTACCATATAGTCGTCCGCACCGAGCTCAAGCCCCAGGACTTTATCAAAGGTTTCTCCTTTTGCGGTAAGCATAATAATCGGAACATTGCTTGTGCGGCGGATTTCTCGGCATACTTGCCATCCGTCCATTTCGGGCATCATAATATCAAGAATTATGAGGGCAATATCTTCGGAACGGAATTTTTCCAAAGCTTCTCTTCCGTTCGAAGCGCATACTGTAAGAAACCCCTCTTTATCAAAGTATAATCTGATAAGCTCGGTAATATTTGCATCATCATCAACAATAAGTATTTTTTTTGCAGACATGGTTATTTCCTCCTATGTAAATTATCGGTTAAAAAATATCTGATATTCCGAAATGTTCCATGCCGTTTAATAGGTATGGACATTTGCATTATGGTTATATTATAACACAAAATAAAAAAATAATAAAGAGTATTGCGAAAATCTTTTAAATATTATATAATATTATACAGAATGTTCATAATTTTTTAAAAAATTACCAAAAGAAGTTTGACAAAAGTATTACTTTAATAGTATAATAGAAGATATAGGTTAATAAACAAAGGACGGTGCGGATAAAAATGCCAAAAAAAAAGGAAACGTATGATAACGAAAGTCTTACGCTTTTAAAGAATGAAGAAAGAGTAAGAAAACGTCCGGCGGTAATTTTCGGCTCGGACGGCTTGGATGGATGCTTTCATTCTTTTTTTGAAATACTTTCCAATGCCATTGATGAAGCACGCGAAGGATACGGAAAGGTAATAGAGGTTACCCGATTTAAGGATAAATCCATAGAGGTCAGAGACTACGGGCGCGGAATACCTCTTGACTATAACCAAAAGGAACAGCGCTTCAACTGGGAACTTGTATATTGTGAGCTTTATGCCGGAGGAAAATATAACAATAACGACGGCGGAACATACGAATACAGTCTCGGCTTGAACGGACTGGGCGCATGTGCGACTCAATACAGCTCGGAGTTTATGGACGTAGAGGTAATCAGAGATAAAACAAGATATACTCTGCATTTTGAAAAGGGAAAGAATATCGGCGGACTTCACAAGGAAGAAACACGAAGCAATAAAACAGGGTCAACGGTTCATTGGCGGCCGGACAGGGAAGTGTTTACCGATATAGATATTCCCGTGGAATATTTCTGCGATGTACTGGAAAAACAGGCGATGACAAATGCCGGAATTAAGTTTGTATTCTACAACGAAACCGAAGACGGCATGCAGATGTTTGAATACTACTACGAAAACGGAATTGTCGATTATCTAAAACAAAAGGTCGGTGAAAATTCTTTTACGCCGATTGAAGTATGGGATGCGGAAAGAAAAGGACGCGACCGTGAAGATAAGCCGGAATATAAGGTAAAAATGCAAATTGCATTTTGCTTTTCCACTGCGGTAAATATACTGGAATATTATCATAATTCGAGTTGGCTGGAGCATGGCGGCTCGCCCGATAAAGCGGTGAAAAACGCTTTTGTTTATGCAATTGACCATTATTTAAAGCAAAACGGAAAATATAATAAAAACGAAAGTAAAATAAATTTTGTCGATGTTGCGGATTGTCTTGCACTTGTAATAAATTCATTTTCAACCCAGACAAGCTATGAAAATCAAACCAAAAAGGCAATTAACAACAAATTTATTCAAGATGCGATGACGGATTTTTTAAGACATCAGCTTGAAGTATATTTTATAGAAAATAAAATTGATGCGGAAAAAATTGCAAATCAGGTTTTGGTCAACAAGCGTTCGAGAGAAAATGCCGAAAAGGTAAGAATTGACGTAAAGAAAAAATTGACCGGAAGTATGGATGTTACCAACAGGGTCGAAAAATTTGTGGATTGCCGCACAAAGGACAAATCCATACGCGAAGTTTATATTGTTGAGGGAGATTCGGCTCTCGGCTCATGTAAGCTTGCAAGAGATGCGAATTTTCAGGCAATAATGCCTATCAGAGGTAAAATTTTAAATTGCCTGAAGGCGGATTTTGCAAAAATTTTCAAAAGTGATATAATTCTTGACTTGGTAAGAGTTCTCGGCTGCGGAATAGAAATAAAATCAAAGCACAATAAAAATATAGATACGTTTTCTCTCGACAATTTAAGATGGGACAAGGTCATAATCTGTACCGATGCGGATGTTGACGGATTTCAAATCCGAACATTGGTGCTTACCATGATTTACAGACTTATGCCGACCTTGATAGATATGGGCAAGGTATATATTGCGGAATCTCCGCTTTATGAAATTTCGATAATAAAGACGAAAAGAAAGGGAGAAAAATTCTTTGCTTATACCGATGCCGAAAAGGACAGAATAGTGTCCGCATTGAATGATGACGGGCTTTCTAAGGAAAAGGATGAATATGAAATAAAACGAAGCAAAGGTCTCGGTGAAAACCAGCCGGAAATGATGAGTCTTACAACTATGCACCCGGCAACAAGGCGGCTTATACGTGTTACTCCCGAGAATGTGGAGAGAACTGCGGCAATGTTTGATATTCTTTTGGGCGATAATCTGCAAAGCCGAAAGGATTATATTGCTCAAAACGGAGGCAGCTATATGGAGATGCTGGATTTAAGCTGAAAGGATTGATTGTAAAATGGCAAGAAAAAAAAGCGGGCAGCCGGAAGAAATAGTATATGCTCCGATTGCCGAACAGCCGATAACACAAACTCTTGAAAAAAACTATATGCCGTATGCGATGAGTGTCATTGTTTCGCGTGCAATTCCGGAGATTGACGGCTTGAAACCGGCTCACAGGAAATTACTTTATACTATGTATAAAATGGGGCTTTTGGGCGGGAAGCTTACAAAATCCGCAAATGTTGTGGGACAAACGATGAAATTAAATCCTCACGGCGACGCGGCAATTTACGAAACTATGGTACGTCTTACCGAGGGTAATGCGGCTCTTTTGCATCCGCTTGTTGAATCTCAGGGTAACTTCGGTAAACAATATTCGAGGGATATGGCTTATGCCGCGTCCCGTTATACCGAAGTAAGACTTGCCCCTATTTGTCAGGAGCTTTTCGGAGATATAAATAAAAATACTGTACCTTTTGTGGATAACTATGACGGCGAATTGAAAGAACCTACTCTTTTGCCTGCGGCATTCCCGAATATTTTGGTTAATCCGAATCAGGGTATTGCGGTAGGTATGGCAAGTAATATTTGCTCTTTTAATTTAAAAGAAGTATGTGACGCCACGGCGGCATATTTAAAAAACGAAAACTGCGATATTTTGGAATATATGCCTGCACCGGATTTTCCTCTCGGTGCGCAAATCCTTTATTCAAAGGAACAAATGGACGAGATATACAAAACCGGAAGAGGCAGCTTTCGCATGCGTTCAAAATACCGCTATGACGCTAAAAACAACTGCATAGAAATTCTCGAAATTCCTTATTCGACAACCTGTGAGGCAATAATAGGGAAGATAATGGAACTGATTAAGGCAAATAAAGTCAGGGAAATTGCGGACGCAAGAGATGAAACAGGATTGGACGGATTTAAAATAACGCTTGATTTAAAACGCGGAACCGACCCGGATAAGCTCATGCTTAAATTATTTAAGCTGACTCCGCTTGAGGACAGCTTCAGCTGTAATTTTAATATACTTATAAAAAATGTACCTATGGTATTGGGAGTAAAGGAAATTATAGAAGAATGGGTAAAATTCCGTATAGGGTGTATTAAAAACAGTCTGAAATTCGATATTGACAAAAAAAGCGAAAAGCTTCATTTGCTTACGGGTCTTAAAAAAATACTGCTTGATATAGATAAAGCAATAAGCATAATTCGTCATACCGAGCTTGAATCGGATGTTGTACCGAATTTGATGCAGGGTTTTGATATTGATAAAGTACAAGCGGATTATGTTGCCGAAATCAAACTCCGAAGCTTAAACCGTGAGTATATTTTGAACAGAACCGCGGAAATTGAGAAGCTGCTGGAGGATATTGCGGCACTTCAAAAGATACTTGACAGTGAAAAAGAAACCAAAAAGCTGATAATAAAACAGCTTGCGGAGATTGCAAAAAAATACGGAAAAGAAAGACGTACCGAGTTAATATCGGGCGGAGAAGCCGAGGTATACAAAGAGGAAGAGAATATAGAAAATTATCCGCTGACCTTGTTTGTAACAAAGGAGGGATACATTAAAAAAGTATCGGCTCAATCGCTTCGCTCCACAACCGCGGAGCATAAGCTCAAAGAGGGAGATTCTTTGTATCAGACAATGGAATCAAGTAATGTAAGCGAGCTTCTTTTCTTCTCGGATAAGGCAACGGTCTATAAAATGAAGACCTACGACCTTGCGGATTCAAAGGTAAGTGCGATGGGCGAATATTTGCCGGGTGTGCTTGGTTTGGGTACGGACGAAAAAATTATATATACGGTTGTAACAACAGATTATGCCGGATTAATGCTTTTTGCTTTTGAAAACGGTAAAATGGCAAAGGTAGAGCTGTCGAATTATAGTACAAAAACAAACCGCAAAAAGCTTATTTCTGCATATTCCGATAAATCTCCGATTGTTTCGGTAATGCACATCTCGGAGGATTGCGAAATTGCGGCTTTTGCGGATAACAATAAAGTTCTTGCGCTGAATACGGAAAAAATTCCTCTTAAGACCACTAAATCAACGCAGGGCGTGCAGGTTATGAAGCTTACAAAAAAAGGCGCAAAGGTGGTCAAGGTGGCACAGGCTGCCGAATGCGGCTTGGAGGATATAAAACGTTATCAGACAAAGAATATACCTGCTGCCGGCAGTTTTATAAAAAAAGAGGATTCAAGTCAGCTTTCGCTGTTCGAATAATTAAAGAAAAGGTGATATTTTGGAAAAAGTTAATATTTTGGGAGTTAATGTTGATAAATCAACAATCCCGGAAGCGGCAGACAAAATCTTCAATATGCTTGGAGAAGACAGACAGCATTGGATATTTACTCCAAATTCGGAAATAATAATGCTTGCGTATAAGGATAAGGATTTTTGTGATATTTTAAACAAGGCGGATTTGCTTACGGCAGACGGTATAGGTGTTGTATATGCGTCCCGTATTTTGGGACAGCCGATAAAAGAGCGTGCGGCAGGTTATGACATTGCATGCAGCTTTATAGAAAAAATTGCAAAAAGCGGACATCGCCTGTTCCTTTTCGGAGGAAAACCCGGAGTGGCTGAAACTGCAAAGGAAAATCTTATAAAAAAATATCCGTCACTGAATATTGTAGGAACAAGAAACGGTTATTTTAAGCCGGAGGAAGAGGCGGAAATCGTCAGAGAAATTAACGATGCGAAGCCGGATGTTGTTTTCGTATGTCTCGGCGCACCGATGCAGGAAAAGTGGATTGCAAGAAACAGCGATAAAACAAATGTAAAAGTTTTTATGGGTATCGGCGGAAGCTTGGATGTTTTTGCGGGAACTGCCGAAAGAGCTCCCGACATATGGTGCAAAATGGGGTTGGAGTGGTTTTACAGACTGATGAAGCAGCCCTCAAGAATAGGAAGAATGACAGCACTGCCCAAATTTGCACTGACAGTTATTCTGAAAGGAAGAAAATTTAAATAAAACGAGGATTAATAATGTGATGAATAGTAATATTAAAAAAAGATTATTTTCCGCTGCGGCAGCGTTTGTGATATTTACTCAGTGTGTATTTGCAGCACCTTCACCGTCTCCGTCACCGTCGGTATCGCCGTCGCCGTCGCCGTCACCGGCATCGGCATCAGCTCCGTCAGCTTCGGCAAAGCCTAAAGCGGAAGAGCCCGGTAATTCGGAACAGGACAATAAAAAAGAAGAGTTTCCCGAGCCGCATTGTGAAGCAGCCATATTGACGGACAGAAAAACAGGAGAGGTTTTGTACTCAAAAAACAAGGACGAAAAAATGTATCCTGCCAGTACAACAAAAATTATGACTGCGATACTGGCTCTTGAAAAAGGAAACTTAGCCGACAATGTTACGGTTACGCAAGAGGCAATATCAACGATTACAAATCAACACTCCCACATGGGATTGAAAGCGGGTGAAACTTTTACTCTCGAACAATTGCTGTACGGTCTGCTTGTTTATTCGGCAAATGACGCAGCTAATGTTATCGGCGAACATATAGCGGGGAGCATAGACGCATTTGTTGCCATGATGAATGATAAGGCGGGGGAATTGGGACTTAGCGGAACTCATTATGTGAATACACACGGGTTTCATGACGATAATCATTATACAACCGCACAGGATTTGGCGACGCTTACAAGATATGCCATGCAAAACGATAAATTTTGTGAAATAGTAAAAACAGGTCTTTACCGAATACCGGCAAATGATATATATACGCAGGAACGTGTACTTTCGTCAACCAATCATTTAATAAGCAGATACAGAAACACAAAATATTTTTATAAGTATGCAGTAGGTGTAAAAACCGGGCATACGGATGAAGCGGGAAGCTGTTTGGTTTCAGCTGCGACAAAGAAGGATGCCGAGCTTATCGCCGTAGTCCTTAAAGCCGACCCGTCAACCGACGGAACTCTTTATGCCTTTGCGGATTCGGCAAAAATGTTTGAATATGTTTTTAATAACTACAAATATTGTAAAATTGCCTCCGAGGGAGAGGTTGTTTCGGATTCGGCGGTTTATGAGGCAAAGAACGGCACAAGGGTTGCTCTTTCACCGAAAGAAACAATAGAAAAGCTTTTGCCGTCCGATGTTAATACCGAAGAGATAAATGCGGAGATTACCACAATCGAAAAAATAAAAGCACCGATTGCAAAGGGAGATATTTTGGGAAGCGTGACATATACTTATATGGGCAAGGAGCTCGGAAAAACAGACCTTGTGGCAGGAAATGCGGTCGAGAGAGACTATGTTCTTGCGGTAATTCATACAATAATAAATATTATTAAAAACCCGTTGTTTATTATTGCTGCGATTGTTTTGATTTTCCTGATTATATCTTCAAATTCAAGGCGCAAAAAGCGCAGACAAAAACGCCGCAGTAAAATGAAATA
>CAKSJU010000050.1 GCA_934463455.1 uncultured Clostridia bacterium
TTTGATTAATTGTTCTTATCTGTTTGCGACGGCGAAAAGCCGTAAAATCGTTTAAAGGCTCTGCTGAATTGGAATATGTCGGAATAGCCTACTCTCAATGCGGTTTCTTTGACTGAGCGTTTGTCGAGAAAAAGCAGATATGCTTCGTTCATTCGTATTTTCGTCAGCATTTTAAAAGGAGTTGTTCCGCAATGCACGGAAAAAAGCTTTCTTAAATATATCTCACTTACAAAGCAATGCTTTGCAACCGCATCGATTGTCAGCTCAGAATCGGAATAATTCTTTTTCATATATTCTGCGGCACGGGATACAATTTTATTTTCGCGTCCGTTTTCTTCGCTTTTTTCAAAAAGCATATATGAAAGGGAATATATCGAACTGAATAAAAGCGGCTGCTTGCCGCCTGCAAAAAATTTTAAGATTTCGGCATAATAGTGGTTTGCGGACGCTGCCGAAACGGAGGTTAACACGCAAGGCTCGGACGGTGCGGACAATGCACGGAAATTTATCACTATGCTTTCTGCGTCTTCGATACACTCGTTTATATATTTAAGTCCGCAGGGCAAAAAGACGGGGTGAGACGAATCGGCAATAATTCGGTTTGCGCCGAAGGTGAAGCATATTTTTCCGTGCAGAGTTATTATAAAACAGTCGGAAAACCGTTTTTCGAAGGTTATAAGCTTGCCTTTTTCGTCATATACCCGCGTACAATTCAGGTATTCGTACAGAATAAAATTTTGCATACAGAGTACCTCCCGTTACAATGAGTATATCATGCAAATTGCTGCTTGTCAAATAAAAAGTATAGAAACGGCTAAATTATATATCGCCGGGGCTATGGCAAAACAATATTTCTTTGTGATAGAATAAAAGAAAAATATGAAGAAATGAGGGAAAATCAATGGATTTTAACGGCAGGACGGCAATCGTTACCGGAGCAGCGGTCGGAATAGGCAGAAGCACCGCATTGGTTTTAGCAAAACAAGGTGCTGATTTGGTTATTGCCGATACGGACGGCGAGGGTTTGGCAAAGGTCAAGGCGGAGACTGAACAGCTCGGTGCAAAGGTATTATCATGTGTGTGTGACGTAAGTGATGAAAAGGCGGTATGCCTGTCGGCGGAGAAAGCACTCGGGCATTTCGGCAGGATTGATATTCTTGTAAATAATGCGGCACTGTGGCGATCAAGTAAAAAGTTTGAAGAAATAGCGTCGGAGGAATGGAAAAAATATTTTGAAGTAAATGTGCTGGGGACTGTTTATTTTACAAAAGCCGTGCTTAATAATATGAAAGAAAACGGTTACGGAAGAATTATTAATGTTTCATCGGTTGCGGCGGTTTACGGCAATGCGAATATGGTACACTATTCCGCGACAAAGGGAGCGGTAAATTCCATGACAAAGGCTCTCGCAAAGGAGGTTGCAGCTTGCGGAATCACGGTGAACAGCGTTTGTCCGGGAAGCGTCAGCAGCTCGGAAAATTCGGATATTGACTATTTTGAAAAGAGTGAGCTTTCCTTTATGGGAAGAACAGGCACCGACAGAGAAAACGCAAACCTTATCTGTTTTTTGGCAAGTGAAGAAGCGGGATATATATCGGGGCAAATTATTCAAATAGATGGCTGTCGTAAAAAAATGTAGTTTCAGAAACAAAGCATAAAGGAGCTGTTTAAAAAGTCAACCGACTTTTTAAACAGCTCCTTTTTTTGAGGGCGTAGCAAAAAGGCATTTTAATATAATAAAAATAGAAAATTTTAAGTTTTTTTAAACTATAAAATTAGATTATTTTATAATATATTATCCAAGTAACACATGCCGTTTTGCGTTCCGGAGTTTTTTAACATCCCCTTTATTGTATATTCTGCCGATTTTTTGCTTTTTTTTAAATATTTTTTCAAAAAACTCTTTACAATATATGTTTTTTGGAGTATAATCAAAGAAGAAACCAAAAAAAACAAAATAAAACAAATGGTTTTTAAAAATACAGGAGGGAATAAAATGGTAAAATCGGATTACGAAATAAAAAAAGAAATATGCGAAATCGGCAAAAGAATCCAGGGCGACGGATTTGTAGCGGCAAATGACGGTAATATATCGGTAAAAATCGATGACAATACGTTTTTTGCCACACCGACAGGTGTAAGCAAGGGTTATATGACCCCGGATATGATATGCAAGGTTGACGGAGAAGGAAAGCTGAAAGAGCCGAATAAGTGGAGACCTTCTTCGGAATTTAAAATGCACCTTCGCGTATACAAAGAGAGGCCGGATGTAAATGCGGTAGTACATGCGCATCCGCCTATTGCAACAGCATTTGCCATTGCGGGTATTCCTTTGGACAAGCTTATCATGCCGGAGGCGGTTATTTTCCTCGGCGCGGTACCTATTGCGGAATACGGTACACCGTCAACAATGGAAATCCCCGATTCTCTTATGCCTTACATACAGGATTATGATGCAATTTTGCTTGCAAATCACGGCGCACTCAGCTTCGGATGTGATTTGAACACAGCATTCTTCAGAATGGAATCTACAGAATTTTATGCAAAATTGCTTATGTACGCACGTCTTTTGGGCGGAGAAAAAGAAATCCCCTGCGGACAGGTTAAAAAGCTTATCGACTTGCGTAAATCGTTCGGCGTACCGGGAAAACATCCTATGGAAAAGCTTTGCCCGGGATGCTATGCCGGCGGAAATGCGGCAGACAATATGACTCCGAGCGATGCAGATCAAAAATATGCGGGCTGTGAATGCGGTAACGGAGCAGGAAGCAGTGCGGACGTTGAAAAAATTGTAGCTGAGGTTACAAAGAGAGTTTTGGAGCAATGCGGTAAATAACAGATTGCCGGGAGAGGACATTAAGGATATGGCAAAGCTTTATACGGGGTACGGCGACAGCGGTCATACTCAGACATTAAACAATAAACATATTTCAAAGTCCGATTCGGTAATCGAGCTTTTGGGAACTATAGATGAATTTACTTCGTTTCTGGGCGCGGCAAAAGCATATTCCGCCGACAGGGAGCTTATTTCGGACATTGAGCTGATACAGAAAAAACTCATTTCCGTTATGGGCGAAATATCCGGCGGAAAACGTTCGGTTACGGAGGAATGTATCACATATGCCGAGCAGATGTGCGATAAATATTTCGATGAGAATATAACGGAGTTTGCTCTTCCCGGGAAAAATATCGTGTCGGCACAGCTTGATATTGCAAGATGCGTTATAAGGCGCGCGGAACGTGTGGCGGTAAAGGTATCGCAGACGGGACGGATAAGCAAATTATTGCTGATTTATATTAACAGGCTCAGCGATGCAGTTTATGCAATGGCAAGATATGCCGAAAAGGAAAGCGCACCCGCATTGCGGGAGACGGGAGAGTGCGGAAACACTCTTACGCTTGAGCTTGCGAAAGAGCTTGCCTATGCGGTCGAAAAGCGTGCGGAGCAGCTTGGGAAAAAGATAGTTGTTGCCATTGTTGATGCAGGAGCGAATCTTATATTTTTGCAATCTATGGATGACGCTTATATCGCAAGCTGTAAGATAGCGCAGGATAAAGCGTATACCTCGGCGGCTTTGAAAATGCCGACACACACGGCGTTTGCGGAGTCAAAGGGAGGTAAGCTGGACGGGCTTGCGGCAACGGACAGAATTTCGCTGCTCGGAGGAGGTTACCCGCTTATTGCGGACGGTAAAATAATCGGCGCAATAGGAGTTTCGGGAGGCACCTGCGAAGAGGATACGGAATTTGCACATTTCGGAGCATTGTATATTGAAAGGAGACTGAAATATAATGGATGAAAATATGATTGCACAGTTGGTCAAACAAGTTATGGCGGGACTGGAGACGGAAAATACAAAACCGCGTCATCAGCTCGGTGTGTTTGACACAATGGAGGAAGCAATCAAAGCGTGTAACAAAGCTTATGAAACTTTCAGATATTACAGCAGAGAACAAAGAGAAAATATTATAAAAGAAATAAGACGTTTGACCCACGAGGAAGCTGAAACTATGGCAAAGCTTGCCGTAGAGGATACCAAAATGGGAAATGTTTATCATAAAATATTAAAGCATCATCTTGTTGCGGACAAAACCCCGGGAACGGAGGACCTTGAAGCAAAGGCATTGTCGGGTGACAGAGGTCTTACTTTGATAGAAATGGGTCCGTTCGGAATTATCGGCGCAATAACACCGAGTACAAACCCGAGCTGTACTATAATATGCAACAGTATAGGTATGCTGGCAGCGGGTAACGGAGTTCTTTTCAACCCGCATCCCCATGCAAAACACATTTCCGCATATGCGGTTGACCTTGTAAACCGTGCGGTTTTGGCTGCGGGAGGTCCCGAGAATATTGTTGCGACGGTAAAAAATCCGACAATGGAAACCTCCGATAAAATGGTAAACGACCCGTCGGTAAGAATGTTGGTTGCAACAGGAGGCCCGGGAGTAGTTAAGATGCTTTTGTCATCGGGCAAAAAAGCAATCGGTGCCGGTGCGGGAAATCCGCCTGTTGTTGTTGATGATACGGCAGATATTCCGAAAGCGGCAAAGGATATTATAGACGGATGTACATTTGACAATAATCTGCCTTGTATTGCCGAAAAAGAATGCTTTGTTATGAGCAATGTTGCGGATGAGCTTATTCATCATATGATGCAAAACGGCGCTTATATGCTGACAGATGCTCAGGTAAAACAGCTTGAAAAG
Organism: uncultured Clostridia bacterium; assembly: GCA_934463455.1. Taxonomy (GTDB): domain Bacteria; phylum Bacillota; class Clostridia; order UBA1381; family UBA1381; genus CAKSQL01. The sequence continues at coordinate 4,711 of CAKSJU010000050.1, forward strand.
GTTGTTTTGGTTGAAAAGCCGGGCAAAAACCCCGGAGATAAGCCAAAGCTTGTAATAAATAAAGATTGGGTAGGCCGTGACGCAAAGAAAATTCTTGCTCAGATAGGAATTGAAGCTTCGGACGATATTCGCTGCATAATATGCGAGACGGAATTCAGTCAGCCCTTTGTACAAACAGAGCTTATGATGCCGATACTTGCAATTGTAAGATGCGATACTTTTGAAGACGCAATGGAAATGGCGGTTAAGGCAGAACACGGAAATCGTCATTCGGCACATCTTCATTCTAAAAATGTTGACCATATGACAAAGTATGCAAAAGCTGTCGGAACGACAATATTTGTTAAGAATGCACCGAGCTATGCCGGTATAGGCTTTAACAGTGAAGGACATACAACCTTTACAATTGCCGGTCCGACGGGAGAGGGACTTACCTCGGCAAGAACGTTTACCCGCCAAAGAAGATGCGTTTTGGTTGACAGCTTGTCAATTGTGTGATAAAATAATCATGAATGGAATTTTTTGTTTTCTTCATGATTAATGTGCTAAAAGCACAGAAAGGAAGGATTTAATAATGAATTTCAGCGAACAGAATATTGAAGCTTTGGTTCAGGCTGTTTTGAAAGAAATGGGAAGTGCGCCGAAGGCATCGGCACCCGCCGCTTCGGCAAAATCAAAGGATATTCCCAAGACGGCAAGAGTGGCAATGCTCACCGACTTGAAAAAGTTTGAAGTTAAAGAATTCCCGATTCCGGAAGTCGGCGATGATGACATTTTGGTTAAAGTTGAAGGCTGTGGAGTCTGCGGAACAGACGGACATGAATTTAAATGTGACCCGTTCGGACTTATCCCCGTTGCACTCGGACATGAGGGTACCGGCGAGATAGTAAAGATGGGTAAGAATGTAACAAAAGACAGTGCGGGAAAACCGCTTCATGTAGGTGATAAGGTTGTTACCTGTATGATTTTTAAGGATGACCCCGAAATTACGGTCTTTGATTTGAACAAACAAAATGTGGGCGCTGCCGATGTATACGGATTGCTTCCGGATGATGATTATCATTTAAACGGCTGGTTCAGTGATTACATATTTGTAAGAGGCGGCTCGACAATATTTAACGTAAGCGACCTTGACCTTGATTCGAGAATTTTAATTGAGCCGTGTGCGGTACTTATCCATGCGGTAGAAAGAGCAAAAACGACAGGGATATTGAGATTTAATTCAAGAGTTGTTGTTCAGGGCTGCGGACCTATCGGACTTATCTGCATTGCGGTACTCTGTACAATGGGTATTGAAAATATAGTTGCTGTGGACGGAAATGACCAAAGACTTGAATTTGCAAAGAGAATGGGTGCTAATGCTACCGTTAATTTTATGCAGCATAAGGGCATTGAAGCACTTACGGAAGCTGTTAAGGAAGCAAATGAGGGACATCTTGCGGATTTTGCATTCCAGTGTACCGGCTCGCCGATAGCGCACAGCAATATTTATAAATTTATAAGAAACGGCGGAGGTCTTTGTGAACTCGGATTCTTTATAAACGGCGGAGACGCTACAATCAATCCGCATTTTGACTTGTGTTCGAAAGAAATAACGCTTGTCGGCTCGTGGGTATATACCTTGAGGGATTATGCAACAACATTTGATTTCCTTAAGAGAGCACAGGCGATAGGCTTGCCGATAAAAGAGCTTATAACGCACAGATTCGGTCTTGATGAAATGAATGAAGCGTTGGAAGTAAATCTTGCTCAAAAAGGTTTGAAAATTGCTTATATCAATAAGGAGATATAACCTATGGACGCAATCGGCATTATAGAAATTTTTGGATTTGTCTGCGCAATAAAGGTGGCGGACGCGGCGGCAAAGGCGGCGGATGTAAGAGTTATAGCAATAGACTCGAATAAGCCGGCAAATGCCGATACTGTGGAAGTTCCGCTCATAATGTGTGTAAAGGTACAGGGAAGTGTATCGGCAGTTAAAGCGGCTGTTGAAGCCGGGAAAGCGGCGGCAGAGAGCTGTACGGGACTTATTCAATCACATATCATAGCGCGGCCTACCGAGGATGCCGAAAAAATGGCAAAAAGGTGTAGCGTGGGCAGAGATATACTCGGACATATAAAAAATAACAGATAGGAGAAAGAAAAATGGAAGCATTGGGAATGATTGAAACAAGAGGCTTGACAGCTTCTATAGAAGCAGCGGATGCAATGACAAAAGCTGCAAACGTTACATTGGTAGGAACCGAAAAAATCGGCTCAGGTTTGGTAAGTGTTATCGTAAGAGGAGACGTAGGTGCGGTTAAGGCAGCTGTTGAAGCAGGCGCGGACGCTGCAAGCCGTCTCGGAGAATTGGTTGCTAAGCATGTAATCCCTCGTCCTCACAGCGATGTTGAAAAAATTCTGCCGACCATATGACCATAAGCGGGAAAGGATGGTTGCAGATGAGCTTTTCATTGGGATTGGTAGAAGTATCATCACTCGGTCATGCAATTACTATGGCGGATGAAATGCTGAAAGCGGCAGATGTTGAATTTGCCGCAACCGAACGCAGACTCGGAGGAAGGCTTGTTACAATAGTTGTAAAAGGTGAAATTTCCGCAGTTGAAGCGTCGGTAGAAGCGGGCAGCCGCTTTGCAAAACAAACAGGGTGCTTTAAGGCGGCGGAGGTTATAGCGCGTCCGCACCCGGAAATATTTAAATTTCTTCATTTGGAAGAAAAAAAGGAAGAGGCAAAGCCTGCTAAAACAAGTTCTAAAGCCGTAAAGGCTTCAGATAAAAAAGTCCCCGCGAAGAGGGGCAGAAAACAAAAATAAAGTCAAAGTTTAAAACAGGAGGTTATCACAATGGCTGTAGAAGCATTAGGTATGGTTGAAACAAGAGGTTTGGTAGCTGCAATAGAAGCTGCCGATGCAATGGTTAAGGCTGCAAACGTTACCTTAATCGGAACCGAGAGAATCGGATCGGGATTGGTAACTGTTATGGTACGCGGAGATGTAGGTGCAGTTCAGGCTGCAACAGACGCAGGTGCCGCTGCAGGTTCAAAATTGGGTGAACTTGTATCAGTACATGTAATTCCCCGTCCTCACGGTGATGTTGAGAAAATTTTGCCGGCTCTTTAATCGGTAAAAAATAGGGGGTGGAAAAAGTGTGCCGTACGGTCGGTGCATTTTTTCCGCCTCCAAAAAGAATTTTGGTAAATTACAGCATGTAGATTTTACGATTTACTGCAAGGAGAATTTATTTCGGAGGCATAAACCTATGACAGATAATAATTTAGTTAGTTTAATTACAGAAAATGTTCTGAAAGTCCTTAATAACGAAAACAAAGAAACGACGGACATAAAGGTAGGAGTTTCTGCCAGACATGTACATCTGTCAAGAGAGGATTTGGATACTCTTTTCGGAAAGGGCTATGAGCTTACGCCGAAAAAAATGCTTATGGGAGACCAATATGCTGCCGAAGAATGTGTGACTCTTGTAAGCCCGTCTTTAAGAACTATTGAGGGTGTGCGTGTGCTCGGTCCGGTAAGGCCGCATTCGCAGATAGAAATTTCAAGAACCGATACATTTAAATTGAAAGTCAGCCCGCCGGTAAGACCGTCGGGTAAAATAAAGGGCAGTGCTCCGATGGCACTGGTAGGTCCGAAGGGCAGTGTATTTTTAAACGAGGGCTGTATTATTGCAAACCGTCATATACATATGACGCCTGCAGACGCTCAAAAATACGGAATTTCGGATAATGACCTTGTTGATGTTGAAATACAGAATACAAAGCCGACAAGATATTACGATGTTCAGGTACGTGTACGTGAGGATTTTGATACCGAAATGCACATAGATACCGATGACGCGAATGCAGCGGCTATTAAAAACGGAGACAGGGTATTAATTTTAACAAAATAACGTTGAAAAATATTCCTGAATTTAAGAAAGGATTGAGATATATGCTGTTAGCACAGGTTACCGGCAGTATAGTCTCGACAAGCAAGAATGAAAAGCTTGTCGGATATAAATTCATGACAGTTCGCCTGATAGAAGACGGCGAGCTTACCGACAAACATCTTCTTGCCGTGGACGGCGTGGGAGCCGGAATAGGCGAAAAGGTTATAATTGCTACGGGGAGCGCGGCAAGGCTCGGGATATCGAGAAGCGATGCTCCGGTTGATGCGGCAATTGTCGGAATTGTTGATGAAAAACAAAGCTGAAAAGCACAATAAAAAATCACGTTAATTAATTTAATATCCGGTATACGTCTTATCTGCCTACGATAAGCGTATGGATGTGGATATTTTAAGCTACTATTTGTGGGCAGAAAGGCTATGGATATTAATATGACATTTGATGAGCTTTGCCAAGTTACATACAACGCAGGGATTGTCGGAGCCGGAGGTGCCGGATTTCCTACGCACAGAAAGTTTTCGAAAGATGTTAAGCAGATTGTTGTAAATGCGGCGGAATGTGAGCCGCTTATGATGGTTGACCACCATATTCTCGAGAAGCATCTTTCGGCATTGGTTGATACGCTTAATATATTAATAGATGCAATGGGAGCAGAGGAAGCAATAATCGGAATAAAGGGCAAAAATATGCACCTTTTGGATGAAAGTATTGTTGCAGCTCTTAACGGTACCAAGGTGAAAATTCATGAAATTCCCGATATATATCCTGCAGGCGATGAAGTTGTTCTTACGTATGAGACTACAGGAAAAATAATTCCCGAAGGAAGTATTCCGATAATGGTCGGCGTTATGGTTATTAATGTTGAGACCGTTTACAATATTCATAAAGCAATTACAGAAAGCAAACCGGTTACCGACAAATATGTTACAATCGGCGGCGATGTTAAAGAAGACATGACAATAAAAGCTCCTATCGGTATGAATGTTGGAGAATTATTAAGAGCATGCGGCGTTGATTTAACCGGAAAATGTGTAATTGACGGCGGACCTATGATGGGAAGATTGGTAGACCCCGAAACGGCTGTTGTTAAAAAAACCACTAAGGGACTTTTGCTTTTCCCCGAAACACATTCTATAATTCAAAGGAAGAAAATGCCGTTGTCAATGACCTTGAAGCGTGCTTCGGCAGCTTGCTGCAATTGCAGTATGTGTTCGGATGTTTGTCCGAGATACTTGCTCGGATATAATTTGCGGGTTAACAAAACTTTGCGCGCCGCTTCTCAGCAGGAGGTTCAAAATGCGGAAAGCTTTTTGCAGAGTGCACTTTGCTGCGGCTGCGGAGTTTGCACGGTTATCGGTTGTCAGCAAATGCTCAATCCACAGGCAATTTCAATGGAAGTTAAGCGCTTGCTCGGCAAAAACGGTTTCAGAAGAAAGAATAATATAGCGCCGGAGGCTGTTCGGCCGGAACGTGCTTCGAGATTGGTTTCTTCGTCAAAATTGATTGACCGTTTGGGCATAAGAAAATATGTGAAAGATCATGTGGAAAGAAAGTATATCGAATTTAATCCCGATACGGTGACTATTCCGCTTTCGCAGCATGTCGGAAAACCTGCTTCACCGTTGGTTAAGCAAGGCAAAAAAGTAAGCGTGGGAACACCGATTGCCGAAACGGATAAAAATGCACTCGGAGCGGTGATACATGCAAGTATTGACGGAAAGGTTACGGAAGTAACTGACAGTTATATAGTAATCGAAAGATAATCGGAGGCAATTTATGAATTCAATAGGATTAGTTGAAGTAAAAAATGTCAGTAAGGGAATAAAAGTGACCGATGAAATGCTTAAAAGTGCGGGAATAACACTTTTGCAGTCCGGCTCGGTATGTCCCGGCAAATATGTTACAATTGTCGGCGGCGATTTGTCGTCAATTCAGGCGGCGGTTGACCGTGCGGAGCTTTTGGCGGAGGACGCGCTGATAGATAAATTTGTTATAGGTAATCTCGGAGACAAGGTTTTTGAAGCTATGTGCGGAACTGCGGATAATTTTGAGAAAAAGGCTCTCGGAATTGTTGAAACATTTACGGCGGCTTCAGCAATTTTGGCTGCCGATGCGGCGGTTAAAGCGGCTATGGTAAGCCTTATTGAGGTAAGAGTTGCCAGAGGTATGGGCGGCAAATGCTTTGTTACAATGACAGGCGAGGTTGCGGATGTCGCTGCGGCGGTTGAAGCGGGAGCAAAAATCGCGGCTGAAGACGGAGTTTTGATTAACACTGAGGTAATCGCAAACCCGCATCCCGAGCTTTGGGAAACAATTATGTAGTAAGAGGATTGATTTATGTTAGCTGTAGAACGAAGAAGTAAAATTGAACAATTAATCCAAAAAAATAAGAGTGTTCTTGTTTTGGAGCTTGCAAAAAAATTTGATGTGACTACAGAGACAATACGCGGCGACCTTGAAAAGCTGGAAAGACAGGGAGTTTTGGTGCGCACTTACGGCGGAGCAACGCTTGTTGAAGATATAAATGATGCGGATATGAGTACGCATGAGCGCGATACGGTGAATTTTGAGGGTAAGCAGAAAATAGGAAAACGCGCTGCGGATATGATAAAAGACGGCGAAACGATTTTTCTTGATGCAAGCACTTCATGCCTGCATTTGGCGAGAAATTTGAAGGATAAACGTTCAATTACTGTGATAACCAATGCCGAACGTGTTGTGTCGGAGCTGTGTCAGTATGATAATATACGTGTTATTTGTACCGGCGGCAGACTGGTTAATAAAAATTTGTCGTATGAGGGAAGAATGGCAGAGGATACCATAAGAAAATATTACTATGCAAACAAATTCTTTTTCTCTTGTGCGGGAATAACATTAACGCGCGGACTTACCGAGCGTTCGGAGGCTGAAGCTGAAATAAAAAAAGCAATGATGGATTGTTCCGAATCTACTTACTTTTTGTGCGACAGGAAAAAATTCGGACGGTTGGGCGTTCCGACTATAGGCGGACTCAAAGATATTGACTTTATGATTACGGATATAAAGCTGGATGAAGAGTGGGAACACGCACTTGAAAAAAATGATGTACGGCTTATAACGGTTGAATAATTGTGACAGTATTAAAAAGAGCAACTAAATGATATGCACCTCCAAAAGCGTCTAACTTTTGGGGTACATATCAAAAAATAACGGTTGCTCTTTTAAAATACCAAAAAAATATTTATCTTCATTTGGTGTGCTTGATTCGCAAAAGTATGTGTTTTACATCTACTTTTGTCAGTCCCTCATATGTATCGGAATATTGAATTAACAGAAAGTTACCGTTTTCATCATGCAAATTAACGTTGTTGGAATAGTATGCGCTGACGTTTTCTTTTGAAACAATCAACGTACCCTCATCCCAATCGGAAGCATTTTCCGAACTGTACATAACGAAGCCTTTTGTGTCTCCTGCACGTCCGTGCAGAATGTAAATGCCGTCAATCAAGGCTGTTTGAGGATTTCGAATGCCTTTTGCCAAATGACATGGCTTTAGAAGCGTCCACGTTTTCCCAAAATCTTCACTGATTGCATGATCCATTTCCTGCTCGTCGGTATTGTTGTATGCGTAGGCATGAAGCACATTATTTTCATCAAATAAAATAGAGCCGTATCCACGGTTGTATGTATCAAACGGAACGGTACAAAGCTCGGAAAAGGTTTTTCCGCTGTCTCTTGAAATTCTGTATTCGATCCAGCCGTAAGGAGAATGTCCGTTCCATCTGTTTTGTGAACAGTTTGAATTGAAATCAATCAAACAATTGGGCGAAAACTCTGTCAGCGCGTGCGACATATGCCCGCTTCTGCCTCTTTTCCGATTGTCAATATACAATGTTGGCTCTTCTATCTCAACGGTATATTTTTCGTGTGTTATCTCTTTCCATATTTTCATAAAAAATCAGCCCTATCTCTTTCTTTACAAATATCTGAATGTTTATACTGCATATTATATCATTTTCACATATGCCTGCGCAATAATATTTATGGACATTTGATTTCATTTTCCCGACTTTTTTGACACCGCAGTTCACGAAACATACCGGGAGGCATACCGCAATGACGTTTAAAAAAAGAAACAAACCCGGATTCGTTTTCAAACCCGGTCAAGAGGCTGATTTCCTTAATACTTTTTTGAGTTTGGAGTAAAAGCTTTTTACTGTATTCCAGTTTTGCTTCGGAGATATAGGAGTAGACAGAATGACCTGTTTGCTGTCTGAATATACGCCCGAGCTGTTTGGAAGAAAGACAGCATTCTTTTGCGACGTCGCCGCTGCAAATTCGTTTATGGATATTTTTTTGTATAAAGCTTTTTGCTACTGCAATTCTGGCATCATTTTCGGATGTTTCTATTTCAGGCAAAAAAATATTTAAGCAGCGGAAAATAATTTGCAGGATTTCGTAAACTCTTCCGAGAATGATTAAGGAATGGAGCTGTGTTTTTTGCATGCTTACAGTTAAAATAAAGTCGGTGATTTCATAAATTTCTTTCGGAAAATCGCATATCTGAAGTTCTTTTTGAAGCATGATGCAATCGGAAACCGAAAATGCCATAGATGCTTTACACATATTTTCGGAGGAATTAACAAATCGATGCGGAAGCTTCGGTGGGATAAATATCGCCTGATTTTTGCCGAGCGGTATTTTTTTGTTCCCGCACTGATAGCATACTTCGCCGGAATACACAAGATGGATTTCGAAAAAAGTATGCGAATGGGTATTGGGATAAGTTTTTTCACGAATATTTTCGCCGTCCAGCAACTCAAACCACAAAATATCCGGTATTTGAGTCATGTCGGAGGAATGAAAATGTTCCAATGCTTTTGCTCTTTGATGGGTGTACTCTTTTAAAAACATGATCTCATCCTTTTTTATTTAATTATATCAAACCGTAAAACTACTGTCAATAAAATGTCTTAAAATAAAAATGAAATGTCTTATTTACGGATTGACGTATATATGTCGATATATTACAATTACATTATTGTAGGAGGTGAGAATTTATGTTAAAGGAAAAAATCAACAGAATGGAAAAAACAATTGGAATGTATGTGCAGCTTTCAGATATCAGCATATCCAAAATTGCCGGCTTGGCGGGATATGATTTTGTATGGGTGGATAATGAGCATAGTTATATGACGACAGAAACACTTCTTGGACATATTATGGCATTAAATTCTGTAAGCGCTTCGACTGTCGTACGTGTTCCTCAGGATAATTTGACCGCGGTAAAGCATGTTTTGGAAATGGGAGTTGACGGCATTATTTTTCCGATGATAAAAACTGCGGAGGAAGCAAATCGTCTGATTGAGGCAACTCTTTATCCGCCGCTTGGTACAAGAGGCTTCGGCCCGATGAATGCAAATAATTATGGTTTTAAGAATGCAATGAATTATTGCCGGGAAAGTAATCGGAATTTATGCCGATTTATCCAGCTTGAGAATAAAGAAGCAATAGAAAATCTGGAACAAATCATACAAAACCCGTATATAGACGGATATATTTTCGGACCGAACGACCTTTCAGGCTCGTATAACATGTTGGGAGATGTTTTTTCGGAAAAAATAACGGATATTATTACTGATGCAATAGATTTTTTGCATAAAAATAAAAAGTATGTCGGAATTGCATCAGGAGGGTATTCGGAGGAAATTTTGCGGCATTGGAGTGATTTGGGTGCGGATATGCTTATAGGTGGCGCGGATTTTGATTTTCTCCGCGACAGCGCTTTGAAAAACAGAAAAAACTTAGAGAAAATTCATAAGATAAAATAAACCGAATATAATACTTTTTACTATGAGAGTTTGGTCTCCTTTTTTTGTTTTCGGGGCTTGCGGTAATTATACCGTACGGAGTTTGAGCTCTCAAATTTTGTTTAATTTAACAAAACGTAATGCCTGTATCTGTTTTGGAATAAGAGAGTTTGATAGTTTTAAAAATAAAGCGGTTACGAAAAAAATTATTTTAGTCGTAGCCGCTTTATTTTTTAATTTTTTATGAGCAAATCTGTAAGCCGGGTTCTGTATCAGACGGTTATCTATCTGTGACGCACAATTACTCATGCGTTCATGCCGACGGTCGGGAACTGCCGAGCAAGCTTAATTTCCCTGTCGTGCGTTGCTTCGGGTGGGGTTTACACGGGAATTCGGTTACCGTCATCCCTGTGCGCTCTTACCGCACATTTCCACACTTACCCGAAATATCGGGCGTTTATTTTCTGTTGCACTGTCCTTGGAGTCGCCTCCACCGGGCGTTACCCGGCACCCTGCTCTGTGAAGCCCGGACTTTCCTCATGCCTTT
>CAKSJU010000051.1 GCA_934463455.1 uncultured Clostridia bacterium
CCTTTTAGAACAAAATAAAAAATCAGTACAAACCGAAAAATGGCTTAAATACTGACTTTTTTTGGTATGCCTGATGCGATTCGAACGCACGACCTTCAGAGTCGGAGTCTGACACTCTATCCAGCTGAGCTACAGGCACATATATCCCAAACATATCTATTATACTATACTTTTTTAAATTTTTCAAGTATTATTTTTACGTTTTTGGATATGAAATGCAATTTTTAATGCAGTTTTATGAGATACAAGCCGAAGTGCAAACACTCCGAGTTTCATTTTAAAAGCAGGTACAATAATCAGTTTATTTTTAAACATATTATCTATCGCGTATTTTGCCGCATATTCGCTTGATATTCCCGGCATAGCAAATCTAACCCCGGCACGGTCATTGAAATTCGTATTCACCGGTCCCGGGCAGAACACGGATATACGGACATTATTTTTCTTTCTTCTGTTCTCTTCATATATTGCCTTTGTGAGCTGAAGAACATAATTTTTCGACGCATAATACGAAGAAAGCAATGGGCCTGCCATAAATCCCGCAGAAGATGCAACATTCAAAATATATCCGCTTCCTCTTTTTGCAAAATCCATATAGAAGCATTTTGTCAAAATATGAAGAGCGGTTATATTTGTATCAATAAGTTCAAGCTCCGTTTTAAGCTCTGTTTCATCAAACGCTCCGAAAATCCCGAAGCCCGCATTATTTATCAATATATCAATATTTTCTTCTTTCAGTTCATGGTAAAGCTTAAAAACTTCTTCACGCTCGGCAAGATTGCATTCGTATATCCTGCAATTTATTGCCTTTTTTAATTCATTCAAACGTTCCTTGTTTCTGCCTACCGCATAAACCTCTATATTTTTTTTCGACAAATACTTTGCCATATCTCTGCCTATTCCGCTGCTTGCACCCGTAATCAATGCTTTCATGATAATCTCCGTTCCGCCGTCCTAAAGTCGGCATGAAATTTCTCTTATCTGCAAGGCAAAAGCAATAAGAGATTAATATGCACTGCGCATATTCCTAAAGCTTCTTTAACTCTTCTATAATTTTATACGCATTCGGATGCACCGGTTTGCCCTTTTTTTCATTAAACTCTACGGTAGCCTCCGCACATGCCAAAACTGCCTCGTCAAGATTTTCAAACGCTTTTTTGCGCAGCTTATCAACTTCCGGATAGCTTCTTGACGGCTCAACCATATCGGCGACGTATATAATTTTTTCGAGCATACTCATTCCCGGTCTGCCCAAGGTATGCCATCTGATTGCCGAACAAACTTCCTCGTCCTCTATTCCAAATTCGATTTTCACCAATTCCGCGCCAAGCTTTGCATGTATAAGCCATGGCTGTTTTTCTTCAAATTCATCGAGCACAACCTCCAAATCGCAGCATTTTATGCGCATTTGTTCATCGGTCAGATTTTTCGCACAATCATGCAAAAGTCCCGCTACATAGGCTTTTTTTGCATCCGCTCCGTAAATTCCCGCCATAGTCACGGCGGTAGACGCCACACCTATGCTATGCTCATATCTTTTCGGATTAAGCATGTTTTTCAGCCTGTCTTCCATGTTTCCTTTACGCGGCACATAAAGCAAATTTCTTTTTATATATTGCCAAACCTCCGAATTTAAATACTCAGACATATCTCTGCCGTCTGCAATTTCCCTGCGAATATCCGAAGAAGAAACTTCTGCTTCTTTCGCATGGAGAAAAAACACCCTCGAATTATATTCGGAATTAAAATCCTCTATTTCTTTTTCGGTCGGTTTGCCATTTCTCGGATATACCAATATCGCACATCTTTTTAAAATTTCCAGCGGCTCATGCCATGAAAATATCGCTTCAAAAGAATCGCCGCCTATTATAAAATAAAATTCATCCTCCGGATATTCCTCACGCAAAAACCTAAGCGTATCGGAAGTATACGAATAACCCGTTTTCTCAATTTCATAACTGCTTGCAAAAAAATCGCTGTTATCCGCAATTGCAAGCTTTATCATATGATGACGAAGCAGCGAAGGTGTATTTGTTCTTTTGTGCGGCGGATTGCCGCCTGTCATAAACATTATCTTGTCAAGATTATATTCCTTCATAGCACATTCCGCCATATTGATATGCGCATTGTGCGGCGGGTCAAATGTTCCGCCCATTAATCCTATTTTCATTGCCTTTGCACCACTTTCTATCTCGGCAATTCTATTACTCTGTTTTTCTCTTTTTTTGCTTTTTTATACAGAACGAATTTAGAGCCTATAGCCTGCACCGGCTCCGCTCCGAGCTTTTCCGCCGTATCATTGCAAGCCGATTTAATCTCAAGCATAGCTGTCTCAAGCACATGTACCTTAATAAGTTCACGTGCTTCAAGCGCATTTGACAGCTGTTTGAGTATTTCATCCGTTATTCCGCCTTTTCCGATTTGAAAAATAGGCTCCAATCCGTTCGCTTCCTTGCGCAGAAACGCCCTCTGCTTACTTGTTATCATATTAATTCCCATAGCCTTTCCACCTACAAACAATAAATTAAAAATATCCGCACGCTTATTGTAGGCAGATAAGGTGTATACCGGATATTATCCCCATGCGCGCCGCACGGACAATTAAATCAATTAATGTGACTTTTCATGTTAAAGCCACTTTTATTTTGCGTAAATATCAATATATTCCGCTTTTAATTTTGAATATACAATCTTCTGTCCGGAATAAAGTCCGTAATATCCGGACAACAAATAACTCACGGCACAGGCTATTGCAAAAAGTAAAATTCCTTTTGCTCCGAACAGCTCAAGAGCAAGAAATATCGATGCCGCAGGGCAATTTACCACACCGCAGAAAAGAGCCGTCAAGCCTATTGCTGCCGAAAAACCTGCGTCCAATCCGATAAGCGGACCTATGACACAGCCGAAAACCGAGCCTATAAAAAATGTAGGAACAATTTCTCCGCCTTTAAAACCAACTTCTATTGTAATTGCCGTGAACAACATTTTTAAAAGAAACGCTTCGGGCTTTGCATGACCTGCCACAGCGTCCGAAACTATATTCATACCGGCTCCGTTATAGTCGCGGCAGCCGCTTAAAAATGTCAAGCCTATAATAAGTATTCCACCCAACACAATTCTTATATACGGACTTTTTACATATTTTCCCGCGAATTGACCTGTCGTGTGCATTACCACGCAAAACAAAATGCTGAGTATTGCACAAGCCGCGGCAAGCAAAGCCACCTCCGCACAGCTTCCGAGATGTACCTGCGGTACAGTCACCGAAAAAGCAAGTGGCGTCGCACCGAACATAAGAGAAATTTTATATCCGATAAGCGCGGCGCAAAGGCTCGGTACAAGCGCAGAATAGTATATCACTCCGACACTGATAACTTCCATGGCAAAAAATGTTGCCGTAAGCGGAGTCAAAAATAAAGCCGAAAATACCGCTGCCATTCCGCACATCAGCACAAGCGGAAATTCTTTTTCATTTACTTTAAAAACTTTTCCTATTACCGAAGCTATACTTCCGCCAAGCTGCAATGCGGCACCCTCTCGTCCCGCAGAACCTCCGCAAAGATGAGTGATTGCGGTACCAACAAATATAGCCGGTGCCAAAAGCGGAGGAACACCCTTTTCTTTTTTTCTTACCGCCGTCAGTATGTCGTTTGTGCCTATTCCCTCTTCCAAGCCGAAAAGCTTATAAATAAACACAATCAAAAGTCCCGCAGCGGGCAAAAGATATAAAAGCCACGGATTTTCTCCTCTTAGCTCGGTAGCTTTATCGACGCTTAAATGAAACAAAGCACCGATAACTCCTCCTGCCGCTCCCGTAACTGCCGAAATAATTACCCACCTGAGGAAAGACGCAAGATAACCGGCAGAATGTTTTGCAATCCTTTTAAAACTATCCAATCAAAAACGCTCCTTATTTATTTTCGGACAGATTTTTTAAATCGGTGCCGATAAAAGGTACTTCTTTAAAATCCTTAGGATTATGACGAATAATAAAGTCTATGTAAGACATTACCATTTTCGCGGTAAGCATATATCCCATCGGATTCATATGCCCGCCGAGCATAAATGCGTCATAAAACTCTTTATCGTATTCCGGCGCATACTTGCGAAAATCAAGCACATATGTATTCGAAAAGGTTTCTGCAAGCTTATATATCAGCGCTGCATGCAGTTCCTCCGCTTCAGTCCGCTCCTTATCCTTTCTCCCGTCATGAGGAATTGTCATAAGGAAAAACTTTGCACGCGGCTGAATTTTTTTATAGCGTTGAATAATCTGCGCATAATACCCCACGAATGTTTTTTTGTTATTTTTATAATCCTCCAAATCAATATCGGAAAGGTCACCGAGGTTTGAGCCGTTTTTCGAAATATCGTTGACGCCCAAAGCAATAACATATGCCTGACACGCTTTCGCGCTGTCCCACATTCTGTTGTTATCCGCAAAGCCCTCACAATATTCCTCCGCTGTCATTCCGCCGCGCGAAAAATTATACGCTTTTGATCCGATAGCACGTGCTATATACTGTCCCCATGAATAATCAAACATATCATGGTAGTTTCTGTTTTCATTTTCGTCAAAGGATTCAAATTCTCCCGAGGATAAGCTGTCTCCCACAAATCCAATCGTTCTGAATATGCCGCAGAAGCCTCCGTCCTCCTTTAAAGTTTCCAAAGGTACCGCATCCTCAGACATAATTTTTTTCCAATCCATACCAATCATTCCTTTCATAAATATAGGGGGTGTAAAAAACCGGCTTTCAGCCCGCATTTTTTACATCCCCGAATATCGGTTTTACTCAACCGTTACCGACTTTGCCAAATTTCTCGGCTTATCTATATCGCAGCCTTTAAGACTTGCAACATAATATCCGAACAGCTGCAGCGGAATTACCGTAAGCGAAGGCAACAGTATCGGATGCGTTGACGGTATTCTGACAACATAGTCGCATACGTCTTCGGCATGTTCATGCTTATCCGTAGTAACCGCCATTACCACCGCACCTCTTGCCTTTACCTCTTTTACGTTACTTATTGTTTTATCGTAAAGTTCATCGCCGGTTGCCAGTGCAACAACAAGCGTACCATCCTCAATCAAGGATATTGTACCGTGCTTAAGCTCTCCCGCAGCGTAAGCCTCCGAATGAATATATGATATTTCCTTAAGCTTCAGCGAGCCTTCGAGAGCAACCGCATAGTCAAGATTTCTTCCTATAAAGAATATACTCTTTGAAGAGAAGAACTTCGAAGCAAGGAATTGAACATTATCTTTATTTTTAAGAATTTCACCGACCATGTCCGGAAGCTTTTCTATACCGTCAATTATTTCGGCATATTCTTTTTCCGATACGGTTCCTCTTTTTTCCGCCAAATACAAAGCTATCATATAAATAACCGAAAGCTGTGTACTGTACGCTTTAGTGGTCGCAACCGCGATTTCCGGTCCCGCCCAGGTATATATAACATCGTCCGAAGCGTTCGCAATAGCACTGCCGACAACATTTACTATAGACAAAATTCTTGATCCTTTTCCTTTTGCTTCCTTAAGTGCCGCCAAAGTATCCGCCGTTTCTCCCGACTGACTTATTACAATAGTGAGAGTATGTTCGTCCACAATCGGGTCATGATATCTAAATTCGGAAGCGACTTCTGTTTCAACAGGAATACGGCAAAGCTTTTCGATAACGTATTTTCCCACCATACCTACATGATAAGCACTTCCGCAGGCAACAATATAAACCTTGTTAAGATTTTTCATTTCCTCTTCGGAAAGAGAAAATTTATCGAGAATTATTTTTCCGTCTCTTATTCTCGGGCTTATGGTATCGCGCAAAGCTTTTGGCTGTTCCTCAATTTCTTTCATCATGAAATGCTCATAACCGCCTTTTTCTGCTGCGGACACGTCCCAATCAACGGTAAACACCTCTTTTTCAACCACTTCTTTATCTGTATTATACACAGTTACGCCGTCTTTTTTCAGCACGACAATTTCATCATCCTCAAGATAATGAATTTTTCTCGTATGCTTAAGTATTGCAGTAACATCCGATGCAATAAAGTTTTCACCCTCGCCGAGTCCCACAATCATCGGGCTTGCTTTTCTGACAGCAATAAATTCATCCGGATTGTCGGTTGAAAGAACACCCAGTGCATAAGAGCCTTCTATTCTCTCTATTATTTTTATCATTGTATCGATAACATCGCCGGTATAATAATATTCAAACATTTGAGCAATTACTTCCGTATCGGTATCCGAAACAAATTCTATTCCTTTTGCCTGAAGCTTCTTTTTAAGATAAAGATAATTTTCTATAATTCCGTTATGAACAACGGCAAATCTTCCCGAAGCAGAAAGATGCGGATGAGCATTAACGTCCGACGGCTCACCGTGGGTAGCCCATCTTGTATGACCTATGCCTACGGCTCCGTCAACAGAATTACCTCCGTCTATCATATCCGACAAAACCTTAAGTCTGCCCTTTGCTTTATGAATTTCAATATCTCCGTTATTTATAACGGCTATTCCCGCAGAATCGTATCCGCGATACTCCAGCTTACTGAGTCCTTCAAGTAAAATCGGAGCCGCTTTTTTGCTCCCCACATATCCAACTATTCCACACATAAATTATCCTCCAATATAAATTAAATTTAATTAATTTATATTATATATCATTTTTTTTACATTTTCAAGACCTTTTTTGCAAAATATCATAAATAGAATAAGTCCGCATATAATTTGCAGACTTATTTTGTATATTATTTATCTTTGTACTCTTCCCGAGCCGTCACCGCCGACAAGATTGTCAACATCCGCTCTCGAAACCAAATTCATATCACCCGGAATGGTATGCTTCAATGCTGAAGCCGCCACACCGAATTCCAACGCAGCTTTAAAGTCTTTTCCGTCCAGCAGACCGCATATTACGCCGCCGGCAAAGGAGTCTCCCCCGCCCACGCGGTCTACAATTCTTACATTATACTTTCTCGAATGATAAAATTCTTTTGTATCTCTGTCATAAATGCACGCAGACCATCCGTTATCCGATGCCGAATAGCTTTCGCGAAGCGAGCTGATAACATATTTAAAATTAAATTTCTCAACCATTTGACGGAAAATATCCTTATATCCCGCCAGCTCAAGCTCTCCGCTTGTAACGTCGGTATTGCCCGGCTTAAAGCCTAAAACCTTTTCGGCATCTTCCTCATTGCCTATGCAAACATCAACATACTGCATAAGATTTGTCATAATCTTCTGCGCCTTTTCGGATGACCAAAGTTTTTTTCTGAAATTAAGGTCGCACGATACCGTTATACCCTTTTTCTTTGCCGCTTTCAATGCAATTTCGGTAAGCTCTGCGGCTTTATCGGAAATTGCCGGAGTGATTCCGGTAAAGTGAAACCAATCCGCCCCTTCGAATATTTCGTCAAAATCAAAGTCACTCGGGTCGGCATCCGATATTGAAGAATGTGCTCTGTCATATACAACATTTGAAGCACGCATGGACGCACCTGTTTCAAGGAAATATATTCCGAGTCTTTCTCCGCCTTTTGCAATATGCTTTGTTTCAACATTCATCTTGCGAAGTGCCGCAACGGCACACTCACCGATAGGATTTTCCGGGACTTTTGTGATAAATTCCGCATCATGTCCGTAATTTGCCAAAGACACAGCAACATTAGCTTCTCCGCCGCCGTAGCAAACGTCAAATTCATCTGCCTGTATAAACTTTTCATATCCGGGAGTCGAAAGTCTGAGCATTATCTCTCCCATAGTAACAACCTTTGCCATTTTATATTCCCGCCTTTCAGTTTCTTGCTTCTTTTATTTTAGCAATAAATTCTTTTGCCGTATCGGTAATCTTTTGATAATCGCCTGTTTTTGCTCCCGCTGTAAGGCTTGAGCCCGCTCCTACACATACCGCTCCTGCCTTAATCCATTGGTCAACATTCGAAACATCAACTCCGCCGGTAGGCATCATTTTAGCCTGCGGAAGAGGCCCTTTTATGTCCTTTATTATTTTCGGGCCGAATAAGTCTGCCGGGAATATTTTAATAATATCCGCTCCCGCTTCCATAGCCGTAATCACCTCGGTAATTGTCATGCAGCCAGGAATATACGGAATCCTGTAACGATTGCACAGCTTTGCACATTCCGCATTAAATGCCGGACTAACCACATAGTTAGCTCCGGAAAGTATTGCCATTCTTGCGGTTTCGGCATCGAGCACCGTTCCCGCACCCAAAAGCATTTCTCCGTTTTGATACTTTGCCGCGAGTGCTTCTATAACCTTATTAGCCCCCGGAACCGTAAAAGTAAGCTCAATCGAGCTGCATCCTCCGGCAAGGCAAGCATCACTTATTTTAATTGCTTCTTCGGCATTTTTTGCTCTTACAACAGCAACCAGACCGGTTTCGGTCATTTTTTGTATAACTTGTTCTTTATCCATAATATAAATACCTCCTGTATCTTATTTAAAAATATTCTATCACATTTTCAAATAAGATACAATGTATTTATTGCCAAATATATTGCAAATATTGTCCTATATTGACTTTCTTCCGGTTATATATCCAAATTCGAAACATACTTCGCGTTCTGCTCTATAAACTCACGCCTCGGCTCTACCTTATCGCCCATAAGAACAGTGAAAACTTCATCCGCGGCAACCGCGTCCTCAAGCTCAACCCTGAGCATTGTTCTCGTTGCCGGATTCATTGTGGTTTCCCAAAGCTCCGAAGCGTCCATTTCACCAAGACCTTTATATCTCTGAACCTTGCAGCCCGGTCCCAGCTCTTTTATCAGGCGATCACGCTCGGTTTCATCATATGCAAATTTTTCCACCAGATTGGTGTTCTTTCCCTTGAATACTTTAAAAAGAGGCGGCTGTGCAAGATAAACATGCCCTTGTTCAATCAGCGGACGCATATATCTGAAGAAGAATGTCAGAAGCAGAGTTCTGATATGCGAGCCGTCGACATCGGCATCGGCCATTATGATTATTTTGCCGTATTTTAATTTCGTTATATCAAATTCATCGCCTATTCCCGCGCCGAGGGCAACAATTATCGGCAGCAGCTTTTCATTTCCGTGTACTTTATCTATTCGAGCTTTTTCCACATTAAGCATTTTTCCCCACAGCGGAAGGATAGCTTGATAGCGTCTGTCTCTTCCCTGCTTTGCGCTGCCTCCCGCGGAATCTCCCTCGACAATATATATTTCCGCATAATCGGCACCTTCATCAGTACAGCTTGCCAGTTTTTCAAGCACCGAGGCATTATGAACAGTCGAATTTTTACGAGTTGCTTCTCTTGCTTTTCTTGCCGCTTCTCTTGCGCGCGACGCAGTCAGGGTTTTATCTATAATAGTTCTTGCAACCTTCGGATTTTCCTCCAAAAATGCTTCAAATTTATCATTTATCGCATTTTCCACCAGTGTTCTCGCTTCCGAGTTGCCGAGCTTGGTTTTCGTCTGTCCCTCAAACTGCGCTTCTTCAACTTTCACGCTGATAACCGCCGTTAAGCCTTCTCGTGTATCATCACCCGACAAATTCGGGTCTTTTTCTTTCAGAATATTGTTTTTTCTCGCATAATCGTTTATAACGCGCGTCATTCCCGACTTAAAGCCGGTTTCATGCGTACCGCCGTCGGTGGTATGGATATTATTCGCAAAGCTCAAAAGAAGCTCGTTATACGAGTCGGTATACTGCATTGCAATTTCCACCATCATGCCGTCACGCGCGGTTTCAAGATAGATAACTTCATCATGAAGAGGATCCTTGTTTCGGTTTAAGTATTCAACAAACTCCTTTATACCGCCCTCGGCATAAAGCTCCTTGTCCTCTCTTGAGTCATCTCTTTTATCGATAAGAATTATCCTTACTCCCTTATTAAGGAATGCCTGCTCACGCAAACGTTTAAGCAAGGTATCATAATCAAATTCCAATACCTCAAAAATTTCGGGGTCGGGCTTAAATGTGATTTTCGTTCCGGTTTTATCGGTATCGCCTATAACCTTAAGCTTACATGTTGGTTTGCCTCTTTCATAGCTTTGGAAATATACATGTTCGCCGTCCGAAACCTCAACCTCCAAATGCTCCGAAAGCGCATTAACAACCGAGGAGCCGACTCCGTGAAGACCTCCCGATACCTTATATCCGCCGCCGCCGAATTTTCCTCCGGCATGAAGTATTGTCAAAACAACTTCAACGGTAGGTATTCCCTGCTGCGGATGTATTCCTACCGGTATTCCTCTTCCGTTATCGGTTACCGTCACCGAATTGTCCTGATTTATTTCCACAACAATCCTGTCGCAATAACCCGCAAGTGCTTCATCTATGGAATTATCGACAATTTCGTAGACAAGATGGTGAAGTCCCGCCGCAGATGTTGAACCGATATACATTCCCGGTCTTTTTCTTACGGCATCCAATCCCTCCAAAACCTGTATTTGGTTTTCGTCATACTTTACTTCAATCTTTTCTTCACTCATTACATACTATCCTTTCTTTATCTGTTACCTATACATCGAAAACTGATTATTCTCCGTATCCGCAAAATTTTTCAGCTTTGCTCTTTTCGCTATTGTCCTCGATGATACGGACGATATATAAACATGCGTTTTTCCGTCGCTGTTTGCCACAATATACGATTTCGGTAAATCATCGCAAATATCCTTTACCATACCGTTTTTCTGAGCATTTGCCAAAAATTCACGGCTTTGGCGTGCTATTGTCGTATTATCCATATCAAATACCGCGACTATGTCCTCCGAACGCACCACCGCGTCATTGCCCAGGTGAATAAACATATATTCAAATCACTCTCCCTTTCGATATTTTAAAATATTTTGTACCGCTGTTATCCTCCGCCCCCTCGGGGTCTGTGGTTGTAATCAGCACTTGTCTGCCTTTTATTCTTCCCGCAAGATACCTGCGTCTGTTCACATCCAGCTCACTCATTATATCATCCAAAAGTATCACGGGATATTCGCCTTTTTCTTCATATATATATTCCGTCTGCGCAAGCTTTAAAGAAAGCACCGCCGTCCTTTGCTGCCCCTGCGAAGCGTAAAGCCTTGAATCTTTATCGGAAATTTTTATTTTCAAATCATCCCGCTGTATACCCACAAGCGAGGCTCCCGCTTCAATTTCCCGTTTTTGATTTTTCTCAAGCTTTTCAAAATAATCTTCTTCCGAAATGCTCGGAACGTAATTTATATCCAAAAATTCTCCGCTTATTTCTTTTTGTATTTCCTCGGCAGCTTTGGCAATTCTTTCGGTAAACAGCCGTCTTTTTTTTGATATTTCGCCCCCAAGAGCCGCAAGCTGATTGTTCCATACCGAAAGCATCGAATCATATTCTCCGCCCTTTATTCTCAGCTGCTTCAAAAGACCGTTTTTTTGTTCAAGTGTTTTATGGTATTCCGAAAGCTGAGACATATACTTCGGCGAAAGCTGGCTTATCGCCTCATCCAAAAATCTGCGTCTTACGGACGGCGAGCCTTTTACTATTTCCAGCTCCGACGGCGAAAACATTACCACATTAAAATAACTCATAAGCTGCGAAAGCTTTGTTATCGAAATATTATTAATCCGAATGTTTTTTTTGCCGTCCGGCAGCATTTTGATAACAGCCGTAAAATCACGGACAGCATCCGAAAATGTCAGCTCAATGCTAAAGCTTTTTTCTCCGAATCGCACCAATTCGGAATCGCTTTTTGCGCGCTTGCTTCTTCCGTAAGAAAACATGCAAACCGCTTCCAAAAGGTTTGTTTTTCCCTGAGCGTTATCGCCGTAAATCAAATTTGTTCCGGGGCAAAAGCTTATTGTTTCATTTTCGTAATTTCTGAAATTAACAAGCTTGAGCGTATGCGCTTCCATATACTTTTCCTTTCCGACATCGACAAAAGAAATCTGCTCTTTTATTCACGGTCGACATTTATTTTGTAAGCTTCATCTTCAAAAGAAATCAAAACGCTGTCACCGGGGCGAAGCTTTTTGCCGCGCATAGTGCACACTTCCCCGTTTACCGACACAATTTCGTCCAGTATCATTTCCTTTGCAGCCGCTCCGTTTTCGGCAATCCCCGAAAATTTCAAAAGCTGGTCAAGCTTTATATATTCGGTTGTTATTTTTATATTTTCCGTTTGCATATATCATATTTCCTCTTTTATCTAATTTGTGTTTCTTGTTACGTTTTTCACTCCGCTTATCTGCCGTATTCTCGTTACCGCTCTCTTTAAATCCGCAGCATCGGTTATTTCAAGTCCGAAAGTCATAAATGCTGTGCCGTTTTTGGCAACTCTTGCGGTTATCGAAACACAATTTATCTTAAGCTCGGTAAATGCCGCCGACACCGTGGTCATCATGCCCGGACGGTCTTCACATTCAACCATTATATTGGCAACATAGCTCGTTCCGCTCTCTTTCTCCCACGAAACGCCTATAAATCTGCCTCTGTCTTCCTCCGACAGCGCATTATCCCCGATATTCGGACAATCGGCACGGTGTACCGAAACGCCTCTGCCTTTTGTGATAAATCCTTTTATTTCATCGCCCGGCACAGGGTTGCAGCACTTTGCAAGACGAACAAGGCAATTATCTATTCCCTCAACCTTTACTCCGTTATTATATCTCTTGCGCTTTGTACTCTCTCTCTGTTCGGTCGGCTGTATTGCTTCTCCCTTTTCCTTGCGCTCTCTTATATATTCCTCACGCAGCCGCATAACCACCTTCTGTGCCGAGAGACCGCCGTAGCCTACGCTTGCGTAAAGGTCATCGATACCGCCGAAGGTGTATTTTTTGTACATCGGTGCAAGCCATTCCTCGCGCAGTACATGTGCGTTTGAAAGATTAAGCCTGCGTATTTCGCGTTCGATAAGCTCTCTGCCGCGCACTATATTTTCATCTCTGCATTCCTTTTTAAACCATTGATTTATCTTCGTCTTTGCCTGAGATGTTTTTACAATTTTCAGCCAATCCCTGCTCGGTCCTTTAACATTGGGAGAAGTTAATATCTCAACAATATCTCCGTTTTGCAAAACATATGTGTTCGGCACGATTTTACCGTTTACTTTTGCGCCGCTCATGCTGCATCCGACACCTGTATGAATTGCAAACGCAAAATCAATAACCGTGCTTCCCGAGGAAAGCGAAACAACCTTTCCTTTCGGAGTAAAAACAAATACCTCTTCACTGAACAAATCCAGCTTGATTGTATTCATAAAATCGTCCGCGTCCATTATGTCGACCTGGTTATCCAGCATCTGTTTAACCCAGCCGAGCTTTGAATCCATATCAGTTTTGCCGCTTATTCCCTCTTTATACTTCCAATGTGCCGCGATACCGTCCTCGGCTATCCTGTGCATTTCCCATGTACGGATTTGTATTTCAAAAGGCATGCCCTCTCTGCCTATAACAGTCGTATGCAGAGATTGATACATATTCGGTTTCGGCATAGCTATATAATCTTTAAAACGCATAGGTATCGGCGTATACATTTCATGCACCATACCGAGAGCCGCATAGCAGTCCGCCACCGAATTTACGATTATTCTTACCGCAAACAAATCATATATTTCATCGAGTGTTTTATTTTGAGCGTACATTTTTCTGAAAATACTGTAAAAATGCTTTGCTCTGCCCGTTACCTGTCCTTCTATTCCCAATTCTTTAAGCTTTTCTTCAAGCTTTTTGATTATTTCGGAAACAAAATGCTCTCTTTCTTCCTTTTTCTGACTTATTCCCTTTGCAATTTCCTCATATGCGACCGGGTCAAGATATTTAAGTGCCAAATCCTCAAGCTCTATTTTAATTTTTGAAATACCGAGCCGATGCGCAAGCGGCGCATATACATCCAGCGTCTCTTTTGCTATTATGAGCTGCTTTTTCGGCGGCATATATTTTAAGGTACGCATATTATGCAGACGGTCGATAAGCTTTATAAGAATAACTCTTATATCTTTTGACATTGCAAGAAGCATTTTTCTTAAATTTTCTACCTGCTGCTCCTCATGCGTATTGTACTTTATTTTCCTGAGTTTTGTAACTCCGTCGACAATTTCGGCAACATTTTCTCCGAAAAGTGTTTTTATATCATTATAAGTGAAAGGAGTATCTTCGATTACATCATGCAAAAGCGCGGCGCATATTGCCGTTGCGTCCAAATTCAGTTCCGCCGCAATATATGCCATTTGAGTCGGGTGAGTAATGTACGGCTCGCCGGAATTTCTTTTTTGCCCTTTGTGTGCCGATTTTGCAACTCTGTATGCAACATCGATCATGTCGGTATTTGCATTCGGTGCATAATCCTTTACCATGGAAATTATTTTTTTAATAAGCTCATCGGTATCTTCGCTTACCGCAGGTAACTTCGGCAGCGTATCCGGGGATTGTATTTTATATTTCATGACTGTATTTCAAAACTCCTTTC
>CAKSJU010000052.1 GCA_934463455.1 uncultured Clostridia bacterium
AAAAGTATATATTACAGGAAATATAAATGTTGCGGTCCGGTATCTTTTCTATCCCTGCAAAAGACAAAGGCTGTCTAAAAAGTCAATTTACTTTTTAAACAGCCTTATAGAAAAATATCTTATCTTAAGTTTTCCGCTTCTTTAAGCCAAACGGCGCAGGAAGCGTCGGAGGGCATGCGCCAGTCGCCGCGCGGAGAAAGACACAGGCTTCCGATTTTTACGCCGTCGGGGAGACAGCTCCTTTTAAATTGCTGAGTGAAAAATCTTTTGCAGAAATTTTTCAGCCATTTTAAAAGTGTTTCGTTGTCGTATTCATCTTTAAAAGCAAGCTTCGCAAGATGATAAACTTTTGCCGGTTCAAACCCGAAACGTATAATGTTGTAGAGAAAAAAATCATGCAGGGTATACGGTCCGATTATATCCTCTGTTTTCTGCACTATCTTACCGGACTTGTCGGGAGGGAGAAGCTCGGGACTTATCGGCGTGTCAATTATATCCTTTAAAACATCGGTGCTTTCCGGGAAAATGTTATAGTCGATAATACTGTCAATCATCCAGCGTACAAGCGTTTTAGGAACGCCTGCATTAACTCCGTACATACTCATGTGGTCGGCATTATAGGTACACCAACCGAGAGCCAGCTCGCTCAGGTCGCCGGTACCGACAACAAGACCACCTTGCTCGCCGGCATAATCCATCAAAACCTGTGTACGTTCGCGTGCCTGACAATTTTCGTATGTGACATCAAGTACATTTTTGTCATGTCTTATATCTTCAAAGTGCTTTATGCATGCTTCCTTTATATTAATTTCGCGTACTGTTACGCCAAGGGTTTCCATAAGCTTAAGGGCGTTGTTGTATGTCCTGTCGGTTGTTCCGAAGCACGGCATGGTTATTCCGATTACATCGGAAGCGGGTTTATCAAGCTGATTCAGTGCACCGACGGCAACAAGCAGAGCAAGCGTTGAATCCAATCCGCCGGATATGCCTATAACAGGTCGGCATCCGGTTACGGTAAGTCTTTTTTTTAGCCCGGCAACCTGCAATTCGAAAATATCCCTGCATCGTTTCAGCCTGTCCGATTGTTCGGGCGGAACGAAAGGCATTTTGTTTATTTGATAAAGTGTTCCGTCACCGCATATTTCATCCCTCGGCAGCTTGACCGTAATGCAAGGTTCATGTCTGCCATAGAGTGTTGCCGCGTCCTTAAAGGTTTTTATTTTCATTCTGTCCGATTTTATTTTTCCTATGTCAATGTCCGAAAAAATAATATAATCGGAGTCGGCAAGTTTATCATTTTCGGCAATAACGATGCCGTTTTCCGCTATCATGGAATGACCGGAAAAAATCAGGTCGGTAGTGGATTCCGAAGCACCTGCCGAAGCGTAAATATATGCCGAAATAAGCGACGCGGACTGCTGAGAAATCAGGCTGCGACGGTATGCGCGCTTGGAAATGGTTTCGTTGCTGGCAGAAATATTAATAATAAGCTCCGCACCGCCGAGCGCAAGAAATGCTCCGGGAGAAATCGGAGACCATACGTCTTCGCATACTTCAATACCAAAGCTTATTTCGTCCGCAACATTAAAGATTATATTTCTGCCTATCGGAATTTCATAATTCGTTTCAATGCCGAAATATGAGGAATTAATATAAGAAATATTCAAGTCCTCGGAGGATGAAAACCAACGTTTTTCATAAAATTCATTGTAAATCGGTATAAAGGTTTTTGGTACGATGCCGCAGATTTTATTTTGTGAAATCAAAACGGCACAATTGTAAAGCTGACCGCATATAACCAGCGGAGCACCGATTACGGCTGTTGAATAATTTACGTTTTGACATATACGATATATATTTTTCTTTACGCTTTTTAAAAGCGTAGTTTGAAAAAATAAATCTCCGCAGGTATAGCCCGTAACCGAAAGCTCCGGAAAAACGATTATGTCCGCTCTTTTATCCTCCGCTTTTTTGATATATCGAATAATTTCATCGGTATTAAAATCCGTGTCAGCGACGGAAAGCTTCGGAACAACAGCCGCTGCGCGTAGAAAATTGTACATTGTAATTCCCCTTTTTATTATCTGTCATTTATTTTTACATACGGTTTTCTTGTGCAAATGCTTTTGTATGACGGACGTATTATTTTTCCGGCATTTTTAAGCTCTTCAAGACGGTGTGCGCTCCATCCCGCCATTCGTGCTACGGCGAACAGAGGAGTAAAAAGCTCCGGCGGAAGACCGAGCATTTTGTAAGCAAAGCCGCTGTATAAATCCACGTTTGCACTTACGCCTTTATATATTTTCCTTTCGTGCGCAATTACCTTCGGTGCAAGAGTTTCAACACTTTTGTATAGTTCAAATTCCTTTTCGAGACCTTTTTCCTTTGAAAGATTTTCCACGAACGAGCGGAAAAGCGTTGCTCTCGGATCGGAAACGGAATAAATTGCATGCCCCATTCCGTAAATCAATCCGGTTTTGTCAAATGCCTGTTTGTTAAGAAGCTTGGAGAGGTAAGCCTCCACAGCAATTTCATCCGACCAGTCGGAAAGCGAATTTTTCATATCGTCAAACATTCTTACCACTTTGATATTTGCTCCGCCGTGGCGCGGACCTTTAAGAGAGCCGAGAGCAGCAGCGATTGCGGAGTAAGTGTCAGTACCCGAGGAGGTAACCACATGGGTGGTAAAGCTTGAATTGTTTCCTCCGCCGTGTTCGGCATGGAGAACAAGCGCTATATCGAGTACACGCGCTTCAAGCTCGGTAAATTTTCCGTCGGGACGAAGGAGATGAAGAATATTTTCGGCAGTGGAATATTCATCCTTCGGTTGGTGTATAAAAAGACTTTCTCCGTCGTGATAGTGACGGTATGCCTGATATCCGTAAACAGCAAGCATCGGAAAAAGTGCGAGAAGACCGAGGCACTGTCTTAAAACATTGTCAATATCGGTAGAGTCGGCATTGTCGTCATAAGCATAAAGCGTCAGAACGCTTCTTGACAATGTGTTCATCATATCACGGCTGGGAGCTTTCATGATACTGTCGCGAACAAAGCTTGTCGGCAGAGTTCTGCGATAGGAAGCAAGCAGCGTGCAAAAATCTTTTAGCTCTTCTTCGGTCGGCAGTTTGCCGAAAATAAGCAAAAATGCGGTTTCTTCAAAAGCAAATCGCCGGTCTGTCAAAAAATCGGATACAATATCCTCAATGTCGATACCTCTGTAGTAAAGCTTGCCCGGGCAGCCGACTTCTTTTCCGTCTTTGATTTCGGTTGAGCAAATCTCACTTATATCGGTCAATCCGGTCAATACACCTTTTCCGTTTAAGTCTCTCAATCCTCTTTTAACGTCGTATTTTGTGTACAGCGCAGGGTCAATAGGTGAAATATTTTTGCACAAATCCGCCAAATACCCAAAGTTTTTTGCTGTGTTCATATTCTTCACGTCCTTTCCGAAATTATTCATATTATATATAGGTTAATTATGAAAGTTACATATTGCAATTAACTATGTAAATTTTATAATTAGCTTCATTATATATAATAACCTATTTTCCGCAATTTGTCAATTAACAGAGTATGAACAATTTAGAAATATTGAATTATTGAATTTGACAAATTTCGTATAAAATCTTTACTTGAAATAAAAAAAGTAGTATAATAGGAATAGGCTTTTTAGATATGAGAGGAAATAAATATGATAACGGATATGACAGTCGGCAATCCTGCGCGGATTTTGTGGAAGTTTTCCCTGCCGATACTTTTAAGTAATATATTTCAGCAATTCTACAATATTGCGGACAGTGTGATAGTGGGAAAATTCGTGAGTGAGGATGCACTTGCCGCAGTGGGAGCATCTTACCCGATTGTAATGATTTTTATGGCAATCGCAATAGGCGGGAACATAGGCTGTTCGGTGGTAATATCCCAGTGCTTCGGCGCAAAGGAGTATTCCCGAATGAAAACAGCCGTGAATACGTCGCTGGCGGCAATGGCAGCTGTTTCGGCAATTTTGATGATTTTCGGATTTTTAAACTGTGTCGGAATGCTCAGGCTTTTGAAAACTCCGGATAATATTCTTTCCGATGCGGAAGAATATCTTAATATATATACGGGCGGGCTTTTGTTCCTTTTTGTATATAATATAGCAACAGGAGCTTTTACCGCATTGGGAGATTCAAAAACGCCGCTGTATTTTTTGATAGCTTCGTCGGTGGGAAATGTAATACTTGATTTGATTTTTGTAATTATGTTCAGCATGGAGGTTGCGGGTGTTGCATGGGCAACCTTTATTGCTCAGGGTATTGCCGCAATCCTTGCGGTTTTCGTGCTTTTAAAAAGACTGAAAAAAATAAAAACCGAAGAAAAGCCGCTTATTTTTTCATGGAATTTATTTGCTAAAATTACGATGGTTTCAATGCCGAGTGTGCTTCAGCAAAGCTTTGTATCGGTAGGTAATTTGTTTATCCAGGCGATTGTCAACAGCTTCGGCTCATCGGTTATAGCGGGATATTCCGCGGCAATTAAGCTTAATACGTTTTATGTGACATCGTGTTCTTCGTTTGCTTCGGGACTTTCTTCGTACACCGCACAAAATATAGGCGCAAGAAAGAAAGAGCGAATACCTAAGGGTTTTAAGGTAGGAATAGTTATGTCGCTTATTGTTGCGGTTCCTTTCGTTATATTTTATTTCTTTTTCTCGGATACGGCACTTAAGCTGTTTTTAAAGGACAGCTCAGTCGGGGCAGTCTCTGCCGGAGCGGTATTTTTACGCATTGTATCGCCGTTTTATCTTATGATAGGAATAAAACTTATGAGCGACAGCGTTTTAAGAGGCGCAGGCTCTATGGTAACATTTACAATATCAACCTTTACCGATTTGGTAATCAGAGTGGTTTTGGCGCAGTTTTTTTCAAAAACGGCGGGAGCTGTGGGGATTTGGTGGAGCTGGCCCATAGGCTGGATTGCAGCAACGGTGCTTTCGTTCGGATTTTATGCGATTGGTGTCTGGAAAAGAGACAGAGTATAGATTATTGCGATATAAAAAGTAAAGAATGTGAATTTTGAGGAGGAAAATCGGCATGCTCAATTTTAAAAAGATTGAGATAGGAGACAGAGCTTGGGTTAATGAAATTTTAAGCCGTTCGGAGCGGGTTTCGCTTGAATACAATTTTACGACCATGTTTATATGGGGTGATATATATAATACCGAAATAGCGGAGCGGGACGGGGTTTTGCTTTGCTCGTCGGGGGAAGACGATAAACAGTTTTTGTTTCCTATAGGGGAAGATTTTGCAGGAGTGCTCCGAGAACTGGATGAATATACAAACGGACGAATGAGCTTTTACGCGCTTACAAAAACTCAGTGCGAAATATTGGAGAAGATATATCCGGGACGCTTTTCTTTTCGTGAGGACAGAGACTCGGAGGATTATATATATAAAACTGAAACGCTGACCGAATTAAGAGGAAAAAAATTGAGCGCGAAAAGAAATCATATAAACAGATTTTTTATGGATTATTCGGATTGGAAATATGAGAAAATAACAGAAAAAAATATATCGGAAGCGGCGGAAATGAGTGAAAAATGGTTTGCCGAAAATGAAAAAAGCGAAGCTCTGATGCAGGAAAAGC
This sequence comes from uncultured Clostridia bacterium, assembly GCA_934463455.1. Taxonomy (GTDB): domain Bacteria; phylum Bacillota; class Clostridia; order UBA1381; family UBA1381; genus CAKSQL01. Next base: position 5,629 of record CAKSJU010000052.1, read on the forward strand.
AGGCGGTTGCGTATGCTTTTAAATATTTTGACGAATTGCATCTGACGGGCGGACTTTTGAAGGTGGGCAATGAAGCGGCGGCATTTTCAATAGGTGACGAATTAAATAAAAATACTTTTTTGGTGCACATCGAAAAAGCACTTTCCGAATTTAAGGGCGCATATTCGGTAATAAATAATTTGTTTGCGACAAATGCATGTGCTGGATATAAGCTTGTAAACAGGGAAGAGGATACGGGAGATGAGGGACTCAGAAAAGCGAAACTCTCATATCAGCCGTTCAGACTTGCGGAAAAATACAGCGCAGTATCAAAATAATTGAAAGGAAAAGCACTGCAAATGAAAAAAATAATTGTGATATTAACTTGTATTACCGCATTGTCATGGGCAATGACGGTATTTGCGGGGATAAAAGAAACAGCGGAATATGTATATAAAAATTCTCCTTCTCCGACGGTTTCGGCTGTGGGGGGCGAATGGGCAGTGATAGGTCTTAAACGAAGCGGAGCGGATATACCAAGCGATTATTTTGAAAAATATTATAATAATTTACTGGATTATGCCGCGCAGAGAAACGGTATTTTGCACGAGAGGAAAAATACCGAGTATGCGCGGGTGGTTATTGCGCTTACAGCTATAGGAAAAAATGCGGAAAATGCGGGAGGATATAATTTTATCGAGCCGCTTTACGATTATGATAAAACCGTATCGCAGGGGATTAACGGAGCGGTTTGGGCACTTGCGGCACTGCCTGCCGAAGATAATCCGATTAACGAAAGATATATTGAAAAGATTTTGTCGTCGCAAAAAGACAGCGGCGGATGGGGACTCTCGGAAAACGGAGAAGAAAATATCGATATTACCGCTATGTCGCTTACGGCACTGTCGAAGTATCGGGACAGCGACACCGTAGGAGACGCAATTGAAAAGGGTGTCAAATTCTTGTCCGAATCACAGACGGCAAACGGAGGCTTTTTAAACGGAGGAAGCGAAAGCTCCGAAAGTACGGCACAGGTTATAACGGCACTGTGCACGCTCGGAATTTCGCCGGAGGATGAAAGGTTTGTAAAAAATTCAAAGAGTGCGGCGGATAATTTAATGGATTTTGCGGTTTCGGACGGCGGATTTTTGCATGAAGCGGGAGGAAAAGCAAATGAAATGGCAACCGAGCAGGCTTTAATTGCACTTGCTGCAGCACAGCGGCTGAAAGAAGGAAAAAATGCCGTTTTTGATTTCAGAGATACAGAAATTTCAAAAAGTGAAGATACTTCGTTTGGTTTGCCGAAAAAAAATCCGTCGGTAAAAAGAAGAGATTATATAGCGGAAAAATCTTTTGATGATATAAAAGAATGTGCGGAAAGAGAAAAAATAGAAGCTCTTGCATCGCGCGGAATTATAAGCGGAAAAAATGAGAATTGTTTTGACCCGGGCAGTACAATGACAAGAGCCGAATTTGCTTCTATAGCGTCAAACGCACTTGGACTTACAGCCGAGGGGAACGGATATTTTGCGGATGTATCTGCGGACAAATGGTATTATAAACCAATATCTGCGGCATATGAATATAAAATCGTGTCGGGAGTTTCGGAAAACGAATTTAATCCGAACGGACTTATCACAAAAGAAGAGACGGCGGTTATGACGGCGCGTGCCGCAAAGCTTTGCGGATTGAATACCGATTATAATGAAGAAGCGGCAAGAAATACCCTCTCGGGATTTATCGACTGCAATAATGTGTCGGAATGGGCAAAAAATGCTCTTGCGTTTTGCTATGATACGAAAATATTATCCCCCGAGGATATTGAAATAGATTCGAAGAAACCGATTAAGAGGGCGGAAATTGCAGCTATGCTGTACAATATGCTTGAAGCGGCAAAGCTGTTATAAATTGAAAGAGATATAAAAATGAAAAAACGAAACGGTAAAATTTTGATTATACTTTTTGCTGCGGCAATAACGGCGGCAGTGTATTTTTGCGCGGGAGAAAATAATTCGGAGAAAAAGGACACTGCCGCGGAAAATGTACAAATTGCCGCGGAAGAAACAGTAAATCCGACCGCACTGCCGACCGAGAAACCGACGGATGTACCAAAAGAACAAACGGCAGCCCCGCAAAAAACAACTGAAACGAAGGAAGAGGAAAAAAGCCCTGAAATACCTGCCGAGCCTGCTAAAACAGCGGAGGGGGAAAAGGATGACGAAAAAGAACTCAGCTGTTTTTTGTCCGTAAGCTGCGCGGCTTTAAACGATAAAAAGCTTGCGCCCGAAAAGGCAGGGTTTGTGCCGCCGGGAGGAGTTATACTTTCCGAGACAAAAGCGGTATTTTATGAGGGTGAGAGTGTGTTTAATGTCACTCTGCGTGAGATGAAAAAACATAAAATTCATTTTGAATTTGTAAAGACACCGGTTTATAACAGCGTCTATGTTGAGGGAATTGCAAATATTTATGAATTTGACTGCGGCGAGCTTTCGGGCTGGCTCTATCGCGTAAACGGTGAATTTCCGCCGGGAGGCTGCTCGCGTTATACACTCAAAAACGGCGACCGTATAGAATGGGTGTACACTTGTGATATGGGCAGGGATGTCGGTGCCGTATTTTCGGAGAAAGGCGGTCAAAAGGATGAATAGAAATGCACATCCGGCTGTGAGTTTTTTGTACTTTGCCGCCGCAATAGGTTTTTCTATGTTTTTGCTGAATCCGATTTGTTTGTCTGCCGGATTTGCGGCGGGGTTTTCGTATTCTGTCCGGTTGGGAGGAAGAAAAGCACTTAAATTTAATCTTGCTGCGGTTGTTCCGATTATGATTGCGGCGGCGGTGATAAACCCGCTTTTTAATCATGCGGGAGTAACAATATTGGGATATTTTCCGAACGGCAATCCGCTGACTTTGGAATCTGTATTGTACGGAGCAGCGGCGGCAGTGAGCATCGCAAATGTAATTTTGTTCTTTTCCTGCTTTAATAAAGTGATGACAAGCGATAAGCTTATGTGTATTTTCGGAGGACTTGCACCGAGTCTGTCTCTTATTTTTTCTATGTCGCTTCGCCTTGTACCGAGATTTAAAGAACAGGCAAAAGAAATCGCTGCCGCCCAAAAAGGACTTTCGGGACAGCAAAAAGGAAAAGTAAAAACCGGAATAAATATCATGTCCGCTCTGTTGCAGACAGCGGCGGAAAATGCGGCTGAAACGGCGGAAAGCATGAAAGCGCGCGGATTCGGAACAGAAAAAAGAACTGCTTTTTCAAACTTTGTTTTCACAAAAAAAGATGCTGTTCAAGCAATGCTGATTTTTTTCTCGGCGGCATATGTTATATTCGGTGCGTTAAGTAAGGAATTGAGTTTTGTATATTTTCCGAGCATTGTCGGCAGGGAGCTGTCGGCATTCGGAATAAGCGTTTATGCGGCGTATACATTTTTGCTGTTTTTGCCGCTGATAATTTTAATCGGGGAGGAATGTAAGTGGAAGAAATTAAAATCGAACATCTGAGCTTTACATATCCCGGTGAGGAAAAAAAGGCTCTTGACGATATAAATTTAACCGTCAGCCGGGGAGAGTGTGCGGCTATTTTCGGAAAATCCGGAAGCGGAAAATCCACTCTTTTGAGGCATATCAAAAAAAGTCTCGCTCCGAACGGAAGCTTGGAGGGCAGAGTGCTTATCGGCGGCATTCCCGAGCTTTCCGAAAAAGAAGAAGCTCAAAAAATAGGCTTTGTGCCGCAGAGTGCGGAGAATGCAATTGTGTGCGATAAGGTGTGGCACGAGCTTGTTTTCGGACTTGAGAATATCGGCACGGACAAAGAAAAAATAAGAATAAAAGCCGCCGAGACAGCTGCTTTTTTCGGACTTGAAAAATATTATCAAAAAGACGTGAGCGAGCTTTCGGGAGGACAGAAGCGAATTTTGAATTTGGCATCGGTAATGGTGATGCAGCCAGAAATACTGATATTGGACGAGCCGACGAGCATGCTTGATCCGATTGCTGCACATGAGCTTGTACAGATGTTAAAAAAAATAAATGAAGAGCTGGGAACTACAATAATCCTTTCGGAACACAATTCGGAAGAAATATTTCCCGTTGCCGACCGCGTGATTTTGCTTTCGGACGGCAGCGTGGCTTCGGATTGTCCGCCGTGCGAAGCAGTGGAAAGCTTTGCCGCAAACGGAATGTATTTATCGCTTCCCGCGTCAATGCGAGTGTTTTTTATTTCGGGAGATGACGGAAAAGCACCGGTAAGTGTTAAAGAATGCAGAAATTGGCTGTCAAAAAAGAATGTTAAAAGAGACGCTTCTTTTAAAGATAAAAAAAGAGTGGTTTCGGAAGCTGCTTTGGAAATGAAAGACGTTTGGTTCAGATATGAAAAAAACGGGGCAGATATATTAAAGGGCTTGTCGATTAAAGTAAATAAAGGTGAATTTTATGCTGTGGTCGGCGGAAACGGCGTTGGAAAAACAACTGCGGTATCTGTTATGGCAGGTATATTAAAGCCGTACAGCGGAAAAGTTTTTAACTGCGGCAGGATTACGGCACTTTCACAAAATCCGAAAGTTGTTTTTTCTCATAAGACATTAATCGAAGATTTGGAATTTATGCTTGAGGGAGAGGACAGAGAATGCTTGGCGGCGGCAGTGAAGCTTTGCGGACTTGAAAATCTTTTATATCGGCATCCATATGATTTATCGGGCGGAGAACAGCAGCGAGCCGCGATTGCTATGGCACTTTTGACAAAGCCGGAAATATTGATATTGGACGAGCCGACAAAAAGACTTGATTCCGAGTTTAAAGAAAAGCTTGCCTCACTTTTAAAAAATCTTGCAAAACAAGGGATGACGGTTATCGCGGTATCTCATGATATTGAGTTTTGCGCCGGGCACGCAGATTACTGCGCAATGCTCTTTGACGGAGCAAAGGCTGCGGAGGGAACGCCGAGAGAGCTTTTCGGAGGCAATTGTTTTTATACTACGGCGGTATGCAGAGCCGCACGGGGGATTATTTTGGGAGCGGTACTGGATGAAGATATTGCCGAAGCATTGGGAAAGAAGATAGAAAAAAGGGAAGAAAAAGATAGTTCGGAAGATATTTTTAAAAAAAGTGAAATAAAAACAACTGTATTGAACAAGAGGAAAAAATCCGATATTTTTGCGGGTATTTTTTTCGCGGTTGTCTTTTTGTGCATACAGATATTTTTGAAAAACACAAGCGGCATTAAAAATAATGTCGGGCAGATATTAAGCATAATTTCTGCGGGACTGGCTTTTTTGAGCTTTGTTCCGAGGGCAGAGTTTGAAGAAAGCAAAATTCAAAGTACAAAAAAAATATCAAAAAGAACGGCTGTTGCCGCCGCTGCGGCATTATTGGCAATACCTTTTACGATTTTCTGCGGGATTGCTTTTTTGGGCGACAGAAAGTATTATTTTATAAGTCTTTTAATTATATGGGAAATAATGCTGCCTTTTTTCATAACCTTTGAAGGCAGAAAGCCGAATTCGAAAGAGCTTGCGATTTTGAGCGTGCTTTGCGCCGCCGCTGTCTGTTCGAGAACGATTTTTGCACCGTTTCCGCAATTAAAGCCGGTTGCGGCAATCGTTATAATGTCGGGGATTGTTTTCGGGGGTGAAGCGGGATTTTTGGTCGGAGCGATTTCGGCATTCGTTTCAAACTTCTTTTTCGGACAAGGTCCGTGGACGCCGTGGCAGATGTTTGCTTTCGGAATAATAGGTTTTTGTGCGGGAATTGTTTTCGGAAAAAATATTTTAAGAAAGAATCGTCTTTCGGCTGCGGTTTTCGGCTTTTTTTCGGTAATGATATTATACGGAGGAATAATGAATCCCGCATCTTTGATAATGAGCGGGGCAAAAATAACCCCCGCCGCACTTTACACATCCTATGCGATAGGGGTTACTTTTGATATTATCCACGCAGTGTCAACCTTTTTCTTTTTATATATTGCTGCCGAGCCGATATGTGAACGTCTCGGCAGAATTAAGAGAAAATACGGAATTTAGTAAACAGCCGTTATTTTGTTACGGTTATTTTTCTTACGAACGCGGCTTTATGATGCTGCCCGTCTCCGGGGTCATACTTTAAATCATTGTAGATAACGAGAATTGTATCGTCGGAAATTTTTTCAATAAAAGTATTGCTGTAGCTGCATGTGTTAAAATATTTTGCATCAGCTGCGGTATTCCCGTCTGCAAGCTCTTCCGCCAATGTTTTGCCGATAATCGGATACGAGCTGCTCCATGTAAGCCCGTTATCCTCGGATATTTTAAAATGTACTCCGGGGCGTCCGTAAATCAAAACCACAATACCGTCATTAAGAGCTACAACATGAGGCGTAACGCTTGAGTCAGCCGCGCTTGCGGGCTTGGACCAGGTATAACCGTTATCGCTCGAAACGGATATGAGAGTATTGCAGGGCATAGCCTCTGCCAGACTCATATCGGTACGCATTGCGCATATCAAATTACCGTTTGACGAACGCGTAAGAGAAATTTCACCGCCGTCACCGCAGCAGCCGTACGGAAATTCCGAGCCGTCGGCGATTGTTGCACGATACGTCCACGTTTTTCCGCCGTCGGAAGAAACAATAAAATATGCGTCTTCGCATTGCCTGTCCGGCACGGATGGATTTTGCCCGTGTGTTATGGCACAAAGGGTGCTGTCGTCAAGCTCTGTGATACCGGTAAAATAAGGAGACCAGAAAATATTAGCCTGTACATATTTCTCAAGCGGTTTGTATTCTTTGCTTTCTTCGTCAAGATATTTTGCATTTACGAGAACTTCACGCTCCGGGAAATTATAATTTATTTGTTCGATTCTTTCCGTCTCGCCGCGTTTTAAAAACAGCTCTGTTCCGGCACATTCCGGAGGTATATCGCCGTACTTGTAGGAATATACAACCGAAGCTCCGTTAGGAAGAGCAAATTCTTTAAGCGGAGATAGGTCTCCGATCGGTAAAAGATTTGCTTTGTATCTTACTCCGACAATATCGCCGTTTTTTAAAAAGGCAAACGGCGGATTAATTCCCGTCAAATATCGGATGTCATACTTTTCTTCGCTGCTTTCCTGCCAGCTTTCTCCGTTGTCGTATGAAACAAAAAATAAATTCGGTGCACATTGTGCTGCGGAGCCGGAGTCCTCCTCGCCGTTAAAGCGGACAACAAGCTCTCCGGTATAATGCCTCCACATTCTCGGAATGGAGTATACACCCCATTTTTCTGTAGCTTCGTTTACAGGGGGTGAGTATACCAATATCGGTTTATCAATCGTTATTTTCATATGTAAGCTCCTTAATGATGTCTTTTTTTAATAACATTCCTTCAGTACGGTCAGTATATCTTCGGCAGACATATTTTTGTAGCCGCCGCCCGGAATTGTTGAATTTGCAATAAGAGGAAGCATTTCTTCTGTTACTCCGAGTTCTTTGAGACTGCTCGGCATTTCGAGAATTTTTATAAATTCGGCGAGCTTGTCTATACCTGCGGCAGCACTTTCTTCCTTTGTCATGCCCGAGGTATCGATGTCCCATACATTCTTTGCAAAACGGGTAAATTTTTCAATTCCGAATTTGCATATATACTTATAATAAGGAACGGAAACAGCAGCAAGTCCCGCACCGTGAGCGCAATCTGTGTAAGCTCCGATTTGATGCTCTATCATATGAACTTCCCAATCCTGCTCCTTTGAAAGTCCGGTAATTGTATTAAGAGCAATTGTTGCACACCACATAATGTTGCTTCGTGCTTCGTAATCGGTAGGATTTTTCATTGCTGTTTTTGCACTTGTTATAAGTGAGCGCATAATTCCTTCCAAAACGTAATCGGTTGTATTGTCGTCACTGCCGGAGAAATATTGTTCCATAAGATGTGACATGGTGTCAAAAATCCCGCTTGCCATTTGATATTTCGGTACCGTAAAAGTATATTCCGGATTTAAAATCGAAAATTTGGGATATACACTGGGCGGAAATACCCTGCCGTTTTTCAGCTTTTTCTCATCATTTGTTATAACCGAGCCGCCGTTCATTTCCGAGCCGGTTCCCGCCATCGTCAAAACCGAGCCTACCGGAACGATTTTATTGTCCACCGGAGCACCGTCAACCCAGTATTTTTGCCAGGGGTCGCCGTCTGAGTATGCGGAGACCGAAATTGCTTTTGCACAATCGATAACCGAGCCGCCGCCTACCGCTAAAATTAAATCAACATTATTTTCACGGACAAGGCGCGCACCCTCAAGCAGCTGAACATATGACGGATTTGACTTTATACCTTCAAGTTCAACAATGTTTTTTTCGCCCTTTTTTAAAATATCGACAATACGGTCATAAAGCCCGCTTCTTTTTACCGAGCCTTTTCCGTACATTAAAAGAATTGTGCTTCCGTAATTTTCAAGCTCGCTGCCGAGATTATCGAGAGCATTTTTGCCGAAATAAATTTTTGTGGGATTGTAATAGGAAAAATCGTATTTCATTGTACTTTCCGCCTTTCTTTTTTGTAATTGACAATA
>CAKSJU010000053.1 GCA_934463455.1 uncultured Clostridia bacterium
ACAAAAACTCTTATGGAGCCGTCGGTGCTTGTACCTCTTACCAATATATCTGACATAATAGTATTCCTTCCTTTATACTAAAATACAAGGGGATGTAAAAAAACTCCGGAACGCAAAAAGACATGTGTTACTTGGATAATATATTATAAAATAATCTAATTTTATAATTTTTGAAAAAAAACTCAAAATTTTCAATTTTTATTATATTAAAATGCCTTTTTGCTACGCCCTCACCAAACCGCTCGGAGTACCCGCGTACACCGTCGGGTTTGGTTTGGGCGTTCCAAAGCTTTTTTCCTACCCCTCAAAAAAGGAGCTGTTTAAAAAGCCAGTTGACTTTTTAAACAGCCCCTTATGCTTTATTATATTATAGCATATATTTTTCAAAAAGAAAAGGCTTTTGTAAAAAATTATACTCCGCTGTATGCCGAAAAACCACCGTCAACGGGAACAACAACCCCGTTTACAAATCCCGATGCTTTTTCGTTTACCAGCCACAGGAGGGTACCGATTAATTCTTCCGCTTCGCCGAATCTGCCCATCGGTGTCGCAGCGAGGATTTTTCCGGTTCTCGGTGTCGGAGTGCCGTCGGGATTAAACAGAAGTGCTCTGTTTTGGTCGGTGACAAAAAATCCGGGAGCAATGGCATTTACTCTTATTCCTACTTTCGAAAAATGTACCGCCAGCCACTCGGTAAAATTGGATACGGCAGCCTTAGCACCGCTGTATGCGGGAATTTTCGTAAGCGGTGTAAAGGCGTTCATAGAAGAAATATTTACAATAATTCCGCTTTTTTTCTCTGCCATGTCTTTTGCAAAAACCTGTGTCGGCAAAAGTGTGCCGAGAAAATTCAAGTTAAATACAAAGCTTACGCCGTCCGGATCTAAATCAAAGAATGTTGTTATATCTTTATTATCCTTTAAATCCTCATAATCAAGATATTCTTTTGTGGTTGTTCCTTTGGGATTATTGCCGCCCGCACCGTTAATTAATATATCGCATGTGCCGAAATCGGACAGAATTTTTTCCCGTGCGGACTCGATTGATTTCTTGTCAAGTACGTTTGTTTCGTACCCTTTTGCCGTGCCGCCGGCAGCATTGATTTCGTCTGCAACTTTATTTGCCGCTTCAAGTCTTAAATCGAGAACGGCAATATTTGCTCCGCACTGTCCGAGAGCTTTTGCGAACATTCCGCACAAAATGCCGCCGCCTCCGGTTATAATAATTGTTTTATTTTTTAAATCAAGTTCAAAAGGTAAATTCATTTTTATCATCCTTTCATTTTATCGATAGCTTCCCATAAACCGCTTAAATATACTGCACCGAGAGCGCGGTCGTAAAGTCCGTAGCCGGGTCTGCCGCTCTCGCCCCAAATCATTCTTCCGTGGTCGGGGCGCATATAGCCGTCAAATCCCACATCGTGATATGCTTTCATTATTTTGTACATATCGAGTGAGCCGTATTCCGACATATGACCCGATTCTTCAAAGCATTTATCACCGGTTATTTTTATATTTCTCATATGAGCAAAATGTATTCTGTCGCCGAAAGCATATACCATATCCGCAATGTCGTTTTCGGGACTTACTCCGAGTGAGCCGCTGCACAGCGTCAGACCGTTGTATTTGCTGTCGTACAGCTTTAAAAAGCGTTCGATATTTTTTTTGTTTGTGATAATTCGCGGCAGACCGAAAATACTCCATGGGGGATCGTCCGGATGTATTGCCATTTTCACTTTAACCTCTTCGCATACCTTTATGACTTTGTCAAGAAAATATTTCAGGTTGTTCCATAAATCCTCCTCCGAAACATTTTTGTATTGCTCCAAAAGTGCTTTCATACCGTCTTTTGTATAGCTTGAATCCCAGCCGGGCAGTGATAAGTCACCTGTTAAAGGATTCATGTTTAAAACGGTATCGCGGTCATAGCTTAATGCGTTTGAGCCGTCGGGAAGAAGGTGTGCCAAGTCCGAACGAGTCCAATCGAATACCGGCATAAAATTGTAGCATACGCAGTCAATTCCCGCTTTTGCAAGATTTCTTATTGTTTTGCAGTAGTTATCTATGTATTTGTCACGGTTGCCGCCGCCGAGCTTAATATCCTCGTGAACGGGGACACTCTCTATTACGGAAAGCTCCAAGCCTGCCGCTTCAACTTCATTTTTTAGATTTATGATACTGTCCGAATCCCATGCTTCTCCTACCGGGATGTCGTAAATAGCTGATACTATTCCGGTGACGCCGGGAATTTGCTTTATTTTTTCCAATGTTACGGGGTCGTTTTTGCCGTACCATCTGAAGGTCATTTTCATATCATTATCCATTCCTTTCCTAAATTAAGTCCGTTTTTGTACATTGAAAGCATAACCTTTGCCGAATGAAGTCCGGAACGCAAATCAATGTAGTCGTTTGTATTATTTTCCAAAGCCTTATAAAATTCGTCAATGACAACTTTGTGACCGCCGCCCCAGCATTTTTTGCCGTCAATTATCTGAACATCGCTTGAAATAATTTCAACATCATCGGTTATTCTATACAATTTGTTGTCAGCATAGCGCAAAGCGGCATGTTCAAAAAACATCTCAAGACGGAACGGCACGTCCAAAGGAAACGCATTTGTCGCATAAAAAACTGCCGTCGCGCCGTTTTTCAGTCTGAACAAAGCTTCTGCGGTATCTTCTACTTCTATGGAAGCAATCGAATTATTGGAAATATTGGGTTTTATCTCGGTAATACCGCCGCCGAGCGTATCAATAAGGTCAATAAGGTGCATTGCCTGGTTGATTAATAAGCCGCCGCCCTCATATCTCCAACTGCCGCGCCACTTTGCCGAATCGTAATATTCTTTTGTTCTGTTCCATGTCATAAATCCGGTCATGCCTTTAAGCCTGCCGAGTGATTTATCGTTTTGAATAAGATAATTTAACTTTTTCACAGAGGTGTTTTTTCTGTTTTGCAGCATTATGCAAGCCTTTGCATTTGATTTTTCATAAATGTCTTTAAGCTCATCAAGTTCATTTAATGTCATTGCGGCAGGCTTTTCCAGTACAATATTTTTGCCGCTTAAAAGAGCTTTGACAGCCATATCCTTGTGCAGATAATGCGGAGTGCAAATATGTATGCTGTCGATGCTTTTGTCGGAAAGCACACTATCAAAATCAGAATAAACCTTTGCACTGTAAAGCTTCGCGTATTTATCAGCGCGGTCTTTGTCTATATCACATACTGCATACACATTTGCATATTTTGTCTCCGATACAGCATGAGCATGAATGGGACCTATTGCTCCCAGACCGACTATACAGGCATTTTTCATTTTGCACCATCCTTTTTTATATAAATCCTTTTTCCGTAAGATACTTATAGCTTATTTCAAAACTGTCAAACGGATTTCCGGGGCAGGTATCCTGCTCAACCATGGCCCATTTGCTGCCTGCTTCTTCGGAGGCTTTAATTATTGCGTCCCAGTTAAGATTTCCGCTGCCGACTTCACATATTGTAATGTTACCGTCTGTTATTGCTAAATCCTTATAGTGAATTACCGTTGCACGGCTGCCGAGTTTTTGTATGTATTCCGCAGGGTTAATTCCGGAATATGCAAGCCAGTAAACATCGACAATAAACTCAAAATTACCATGCTCAATCATATAATCCATTTTTGTCTGTCCGTTATCAAGCTTTTCAAACTCAAATTGATGATTATGGTATGCAAAGGAAATTCCGTTTTCCTTAAGCTTTATCGTAATTTCGTTAAGCTTGTCAATATAAGGCTTAAAATTCGAAACTGTTTTTGCCGGTGTTACGAGGGATCCCAATCCTGCGATAGTGCAGCCGAGTTTTTTGTGAAAATCAATCATTTCATCAATGCGATTAACATAATCATCGTAGGATTTATGTGTACAAATTATTTCTTCGCCGTATTTTTCACAGATTTTTCTCATTTCGGTTGGGTCGATATCGCCTGTTGCCGATATTTGCACGGTTTTATAACCTATATCTCTTACTTTTTTGATTGTTTCTTCGAAATCTTCGATATTTTGAGTGAAGTCACGGACTGTATAAAGCTGAGCACCTATTCTTTTATCCATTTTTTCATCCTCCTATTAATAAGTATCCGAAACATCGACTGTAGTGCTTGCCTCTTTTTTAACAACAGTGGATTTATCTATTCTTTCTTTAAGCAGCTTGTAAAATTCCTCGTCGGGGAAGTTTTTGACATCTGCCCAACCGCCTGTCCAAGCACTGTAGTGAATTGCATTTGATATGGTTAAACCGTTAATGCCCTCATATCCCGGAGCCAGCAGCTTGCTGCCGGTAAGAATTGCATTTGTAAAGTTCTTTAAAATTCCGACATGCTGCTCGCCGCCGTCGGACGCAACGGGAATTTCACAGTTCCAACACTCCGGAGCTCCGAACGGAATTGTATTTGTTTTGTTAAATTCTCTTTCGGAAACAACATTGCGTCTGAATTTAATTTGATTGTTTTCGACCGTAACGGTACCCATATCGCAGGAAATTTCAAGTCGGTTTGTTCCCGGAGCTTCACCGGTAGAGGTGATGTATACACCGGTCATTCCGTTGTCGTATTGCATAAATGCGGTAACATCGTCTTCTACTTCAATGTCGTAGTATTTTCCGAATGATACATGCGACATGATTTTTGAGGGCATTCCGAACATCCATTGCCACAAATCAAGCTGATGCGGATTTTGGTTTATCAAAGCACCGCCGCCCTCGGTTTTCCATGTGGAACGCCAGGTACAGCTGTCATGATATGCCTGCGGTCTGTACCAATCGGTGATTATCCATGCAACTCTTTTTATGCTGCCCAATGACCCGTTTTGGATAAGCTCTCTTAATTTTTTGTATACAGGGTTGGTACGCTGGTTGTACATGATACCAAATATTTTTCCGCTTTTCTCGGCAGCCTCATTCATTTCTTTAACCTGTGCCGTATATACTCCGGCAGGTTTTTCGGTAAGAACATGAAGTCCTTTTTCAAAAGCTTTTTTTGCGATGGGAGGATGAAAATAATGCGGGGTTGCAATTAAAATTGCATCGCAAAGACCGCTTTCTATTATTTCATCCGAATTTTCAAATATTTTAATATTCGGATATTTTTCGCTGAGTTTTTTTCTTTTTTCGGGGTCAATGTCGCACAGAGCACCGATTTCAAGATTAGGTACTTTTCCGCTTGTAATATTGATAACATGCTGAGTGCCCATGTTTCCGATTCCTATAATTCCTATTTTTACTTTATCCATTTTATTTTACCACCTTATCCAATATTTTTTTAAGACTTTCATACGCAAGTGTAAATTTTTCGGGTGTGCTTTTTGCCAAATTCAGCATTTTATCGTCAAGCTCAAGATTTGCAAGACCGTTAAAGCTTCCGAGGTGAGGCTCAAGGCTTAAAAAGCCTTCATAGCCGGAGGCGTAAAGATCGGAAATAATATTCTCAACTCCGCCGATACCGTAGCCCGCGGGAACGACATCGCCGTTTTCAAGAGCATCCTTTATGTGCATATATACGATATGCTCTTTGAGCATGTTAAATGCCTTGGGATATACGTCCTCACCGCATTGAACAAAATTTGCCGGGTCGAAAACACCTTTTAATGCGGGAGATTTTACCGTTTCGAAAATATCAAGACATCTTGAGGCAATGTCGCCGTAGATTTCTTTTTCGTTTTCGTGCAGAAGTATAACATTTTCTTCTTCGGCAAGCTCGCACATTTTTTTCATTCTTGACATGACCTCATCGCGGTATTTTGCGGGGTCTTCGTCTTTCGGGATGAAAAAGCTGAAGATACGTATGTATTTTGTATCAAGTTTTTTTGCAATATAAATTACTCTTTTGAGCTTTTCAAGGTGAGGCTCAAACGGGTCGTTTATACCGATTTTTCCTATCGGGGAGCCTATAGACGATACTTTTATACCATATTTTTTCATATTTTGTTTCAGTTCGTCAAGCTGTGTGTCGTCAATATCGGAAATATTGACGCCATTTATTCCTCTGGGCTCAAAATAGGAAATACCGAGTTTGTTTAAATGTTCGAATTGAACGACGATTTTCTCGTCTATTTCATCCGAAAATCCGCTTAAAGTAAATTTTGACATAGTAATTCTCCGTTTCCGTTGCCTGAGTATATTGAAAGCAACATTATTTTTATACAATTATTTTATCATATGAAATAAAATTTCACTATGTTTATATTGCCGAAAACATTGCAAATATTGCTTTATTATGGTATAATAAGTGCAGGAAGCCTTGCGAGCAAGTCTTTACAGCTGCGCTGTCTATGCTGCGCATACCTGCACAATTGTATCATTTCATAAAAATACCCTTGCGAGCAAGTATTTTTACTCATGGTATAATAAGTACAGGAAGCCTTACAAGCAAGTCTTTACAGCTGCGGTTGCTTGTACAGAATAGGAAATAAAAAAGGGTATCAGGAGTGATGAATTTGAAAAAAACAGCGGTTGAGAGAGATGACAAAGACGGTTTGTTTGCATATGCGCACCATTCGACAGAGCATCCGAGGTTTGTTGAATTTAAACTGCATACTCATAACGACTATGAAATTTATGTGTTTTTAAAAGGCGATATAACTTTTCTTGTGGAGGGAATAAAGAAAAAAATGTCGCCGTACGATATAGTTCTTATTCGGGGAAATGAGCTGCACAATCTTTTACCAAACCCGAATTTTGAATATGAAAGAGTCGTGCTTAATATATCCGATGATTTTTTTGATGTTTGGAACTGCGGATATATAAGAGAAATTTTCTCCGGCAGTATTGCAAGCCGTTTTATTCCGGGGGAAAAGATAAGAATCGGCGGAATTGATGATGATATAAGGCAAATCGATAAATATATACGGGAAACAAAAGATACGGACGACACTGTTGTGAAATGTGCCATAATTGAATTTTTGCATGATTTGAGCAGAATATCAAACGATGAAGAAGAGGAGGATGAAAATACGACAATATCGGAAATAATAAGATATATCAACCAAAATTTAACACAGGCCTTTGTACTCGATGAGCTTGCGGACAGATTTTTTCTTTCCAAGTATTATATGTGCCGCCTTTTTAAAAAATCAACCGGATTCACGATTAATCAATATATTGTGAATAAAAGAATTTTGCTTGTAAAAAAGATGTGCAAGTCGGGAATGAATTTGAGCCTTGCAAGCGTTGAGGCGGGTTTTGGCAGTTATACGAATTTTTACAAGGCATATGTTAAGGAATTCGGTGTATCTCCCGGTAAAGGACTTAAAAACAGATAGTATTCTTTTACTTTCGGAATAATATAATATTTCGGGGGTGAAAATATGGAATTTATAAAATTTCTTAACGAAAAAATACTTTGGGGCATTCCCACCTTGTGTTTAATGCTGATTGTCGGAATTTATCTTTTGGTTTCAACGCGAGCGGCGGTTTTTGTTCATTTTGGATTTCTTTTGAAAAATACGGTAGGAAAGCTTTTTAAAAGAGATAATTCAAACGAGGGGATTTCGCCTTTTGCCGCGGCATCTACTGCTTTGGCTGCAACGGTCGGTACCGGAAATATTACCGGAGTGGCTCTGGCGATAAGGCTGGGAGGTGCGGGAGCGGTATTCTGGATGTGGATTTCAGGTCTGCTCGGAATGGTTATAAAGTATACAGAGGTAATGCTGGCGGTTGAATATCGGAAGAAAACCGAAAACGGATATATAGGCGGACCGATGTATTATATGGAAGAAGGACTTTCCTCAAAGAAAATGGCTTGTATTTTTTGTATATTCGCTGTTTTGAGTTCATTCGGAATAGGGAATATGGTCCAGGCAAATTCTTTTTCCGGAGGAATAGGAATGATTTTTGATGTATCGCCTGTATGTGCGGGAGTTATACTTTCGGCACTGTGCTTTATGGTGCTTGCGGGCGGAATAAAACGGATTTCGTCAGTCACCGAAATACTTGTTCCGATAATGGCAATTGCGTACATATTTGCGGCACTTGCAGTGATTATACTAAATATAAGTAAGCTGCCGTCGGTATTTGAGCTTATAATTAATTCTGCTTTTTCGTCGAGCGCGGCTGCGGGGGGCTTTGCGGGAGCGACTTTTGCATATGCGGCAAGGATAGGAATATCAAGAGGTCTTTTTACAAATGAAGCGGGGCTCGGAAGTGCTCCGATTGCACATGCTTCGGCAGATGCGGAAAATTCCGTGACTCAGGGGATGTGGGGCGCGTTTGAAGTTTTTTTTGATACAATAGTAATGTGCAGCATAACGGCAGCGGTAATTTTGGTCACAGGCGTGTGGAAGAGCGATTGTGCCGACGGTGCTTTAGCGTATGCTGCTTTTTCGCAGAACATTCCCAAGGGCGGATATATTGTCAGCTTTGGGTTGGTATTGTTTTCTTTTGCGTCTGTTGTCGCATGGTATCATTACGGAGAAAGCTGTGCAACTTATCTTTTCGGGAAAGGCGCTAAAGGCGTGTACCGCTTTTTTTATATTGCCGCATGCTTTTTCGGATGTATTTCGGAAGTGAAAATTATCTGGGAAGCGGCAGATACGCTTAATGCTTTTATGCTGCTGCCCAATCTTGCCGCACTGATTTTACTCGGAAAAGAAGCAGGAAAAATTACGAGGGATTTTTTTAAATAAATGTAAATAAAATATGATACGCCTTGACAAAATTTTCGGTATGGGATATAATTTATATATAGATATTCTTGGGCAACAGCTCCTTGCATGCAAAGAGGGGAGCACTGCTCCGGATTAAAGTCGAGAACGATGAATGCAGACAAAAGAAAGGAAATGACACCAATGGAAAAGTACGGTACCGTCCCGCCGAGATTTACAAAGGGGTGGTGGGATTGGTTTTTTGAATATTATAAGCTGCATGTATTGGCTGCCGCATTTGTGCTTTGTATTACCGGTATTACAATATATCAGGTTGCCACAAAAGTGAATTATGATATTACGGTTACATATATTGGAAGCAGCACTCCAAATGAACAGCAGCAAAACGAAATTTCCGAAAAGCTTGCCGAAGTTATTCCGGATGTGAACGGTAACGGAAAAAAGCAGGTTTTTTTCCAAATCCTGACCTCGCCTAATTCGGAAGCTAAGAATACTGACGCTCAATATACCATGGCGATAGAAACAAAGAAAATGGTTGAACTGCAAGTGGGAGAAGCATTTATGTTTATCACCGATAAGGAGCAGATTGATACATGGTATGCGCAGGGCATGGAGGACATATTTTCAGATGCGGACGAATGGCTTGACGAGGAAAATAAATCTCTTGAAAGATGCGAGGGCAAGGGAGAGAAATGTTTTGTAAAAATCCCTGCCGATAATATTATGACCGATGCAGGCTTTGCAGCAGGTGAAGAACTGTATGTTGCCGTCAGAGATATGAGAGAAAAAGAGGATACCGAAGAGAAAAAAGCAACGCAAAAAGCAAGCTTTGATGCGGCAAACTATATACTGAAAACAAGATAAGAGAGGGGCGGCGGTTATGGCTGTTGCAAAACAAACCACCACCGAATATGAATTGTTCTCCGAGTATAAGAGAACAAAAGATAAAAAAGTGCGGAATGAGCTTTTGGAACACTATCTTTATATTGCGCAGATTTTATCCCGCAAGTTTATAAACAGGGGTATAGAATACGATGATATATATCAGGTTGCATGTATGGGAGTGCTTTATGCGATTGACAGATTTGACCCGGACAGGGGAGTTCAGTTTGCAACCTTTGCAACTCCGACGGTAATGGGAGAAATAAGAAAGTATTTTCGCGACAAAGGGAATTTTATAAGAATCCCGAGAACTTTGTACGAAATTTTTTATAAAGCGGAGTGTATAAGACGTGCTTCGGACGGAGATAAAAAAACACCGGAGGAAATAGCACGTATTTTGAACATTCCGGAAAAAACAATAAAGAAAGCCTTTGAAATAGGCGACAGCTCTTTTATAAAATCGCTTGAGGACGAAGCGTATGCGGACGGACCTATGACTTTATCGAATACAATAGGCGTTGACGACAACGATATTCTTATGATTGAAGAGGATGATTTTATAAGATATTGTATGGACAGTCTCAGCGAAAAAGAGCGTGAATTTATTAAAATGCGCTATTATGATGAAAAAACTCAAAGCGGTATTTCGGAAAAGTGGAATGTTTCGCAAATGCAGGTTTCAAGATTTGAAAAAGCACTTTTAAAGAAATTGAACAGAATGTATTTTAAAGAATAATTTTTGGAAAACTAAATGCAGTACTTAATTTTAAGTACTGTATTTTACGTGTAGGAGAGTTTGCAAATGAAAAAACTTGTACCATTTTTAAAACCGTACAAAAAACAACTTATAATAGGTCCTGCCTTTAAGCTTGCTGAAGCAATATTCGAAATTATGCTGCCTACGGTTATGGCAATGCTTATTGATAACGGAATTAATAAAAATGACATGTCTTATATTTTTAAAATGAGCATGGTTATGCTCTTAATAGCTACATTCGGAGTTATATTTGCATATATTTGTCAATATTATGCGTCTGTTGCATCTCAGGGAGTAGGTACGGATATAAGAAATGCCATGTATGAAAAAATACAGACCTTTTCGCACAAGGAGCTGGATAAATTCGGGACGCCGTCTTTGATAAACAGAATAACGGGCGATGTGAATTTGATACAAAATGCGGTTGCAATGCTTATAAGGCTGGTAATCCGCGCGCCTTTTTTGTGCATAGGCGGTTTTGTTATGGCAATGCTTATTGATTTAAAGCTGTCTTTGATTTTGATGTCGGCGATTTTAATATTTTCCGCATTTTTATTTCTGATTATGAAAAAAACGGTGCCGCTTTATAAAGGAGTTCAAAAAAAACTTGACGAAGTGACGGTTATAATCAGGGAAAATCTGGTTAACATTCGGGTTATACGAGCCTTTGCCGGCAGCGGTTTCGAAAAGCAAAAATTCAATAAATTAAATAAATCGCATGCGGATGCAGCGGTATATGTGGGAAAAATTGCCGCACTTACAAACCCCTGCGCAACGCTTTTGCTTAATACGGCGGCGGTTTTGGTTATTTGGTTCGGCGGCATACGGGTAAACACGGGACATCTTACTCAAGGTGAGGTAATAGCATATGTAAATTATCTTACGCAGATTTTAAATGCCATGATAATAGTTGCCAATTTGATTATTCTTTTTTCAAGAGCATATGCTTCGGCAAACCGTGTTGAAGAAGTGCTTAATACCGAGACCTCTGTTTTGGACGGAGAAGGAGCCGAGTATGATGATAAAAGCAATATTGCCGTTGAATTTAGGGATGTGAGTTTCAGGTACGTAAACGTTAATGTTTTGGAAAATATAAATTTAAAAATAAACCGGGGGGAAACGATCGGAATTATAGGAGCCACCGGCTCGGGAAAGAGTACATTGGTTAATTTAATTCCGAGATTTTACGATTCTTCCGAGGGAGAGATTTACGTAGGAGGAAAAAATGTAAAGCAATACCGACTTGATGAACTTAGAAATAAAGTCGGAATTGTTCAGCAAAAGGCGGTTTTGTTTTCCGGAACGGTAACGGACAATCTGCGCATGGGAAAGGCGGACGCGCAGCAGAGTGAAATTGAAAAAGCTTGTGAAATTGCTCAGGCGGCGGAGTTTATTCCGCGCTTGGAAAACGGTTATGAGACGAAAATTTCGCAAAGCGGCAGCAACCTTTCGGGAGGGCAAAGGCAAAGGCTTACCATTGCACGTGTATTGGTTAAAAAGCCGCAGATACTTATTCTTGACGACAGCGCTAGTGCGCTTGACTATGCTACCGATGCGGCACTTCGTTCGGCAATAAAGGAAAGTACGGGAGATACGACGGTAATAATTGTATCTCAGCGAATTAATACGGTAAAAAATGCGGATAGAATAATTGTGCTTGATGACGGATTCATAGTCGGTGAAGGCGTACATGAAGAGCTTTTGGAAAATTGTGATGTTTACCGCGAAATTGCGGTATCGCAGGAACAAGCGGCGAAAAGGAGAAAATAACGTGAAAAATTTTAAGAGATTGCTCCCGTATGCGGTGCAGTATAAAGGTTTAATGATTTGGCTTGCATTGGCGTCACTTGTTGCAAATGCCGCCGCACTTGCCGCACCGTCAGTATCGGGATATGCGATAGATTATATAAAGGGTGCTCAAAGCGTGAACTTTGTAATGCTTGCAAAAATTTTGGCAGTTCTTGCTGTTGTTTATGCGGTAAACTCTGTATGTTCCTGGGTGCAGACGGCTATGTCGAATACTCTGGCTTACAGAATGGTAGAAAGCTTAAAAAAAGATATTTTTCAAAAGCTTACCAAGCTTCCGATTTCGTATTTTGATTCCAATTCAAAAGGTGATATTATAAGCAGACTTACCAATGATACGGATAATATCGGCGAGGGCATTCTTCAGGGAATAACGCAGCTTTTTTCCGGAGCGGTTATAATAGTCGGTACACTCGTTATAATGCTTTGGAAAAGTCCGCAGATAACGGCAGTTATATTTTTTATTACAATTTTGTGTGTTTTCGTATCGAAGTTTATAGCGTTAAATTCGGCTAAGATGTTTAAAATACAATCGGAATCATTGGGAGAGCTTAACGGATATATAGAGGAAACCATAAGCAACCAAAAAGTCATAAAAGCTTTTTCATTTGAAAATCGTGCGTATGACAAATTTGCCGGAATAAATAAAAAATTATATGATTGCGGTCAGAAAGCGCAGTTTTTCTCATCCTTGGTAAATCCTACGACACGGTATATAAACAATCTTGCTTACATTTCGGTAGGATTAATCGGAGGAATACTTGCTTTAAGAAGTGGATTTTCGGTCGGCAGCGTATCGGCATTTTTGATATATTCTACGCAGTTTGCCCGCCCTATAAATGATATGGCGGGAATACTTTCTCAGCTTCAGACAGCAAGCGCTTCGGCAAAAAGAGTATTTGAAATTGCTGACAAAAGGGAAGAAAGCTCGGATGAGAATTTGCCGCCGATTATACGAAAAGGCGGAGCGGTTTCTTTTGAAAATGTTGATTTTTCGTATGTAAAAGGCAGAGAGCTGATAAAAAATCTTAATTTTGATATTAAAGCGGGTGAGAATGTTGCTATTGTGGGACCGACAGGGTGCGGAAAAACCACAATTGTAAATTTGCTTATGCGTTTTTATGATGTTGACAGCGGGGCGATAAAGGTTGACGGACAGAATATATATGAGGTAAAACGTGACAGCCTTAGAACATCGTTTGCTATGGTGCTTCAGGAAAGCATGCTTTTTTCGGGGACAGTAAAAGAAAACATTGCTTACGGCAAAAAGGATGCATCGGAAGAAGAGATTATAAGCGCAGCGAAAAAAGCAAATGCGCACAGCTTTATAAAAAAGCTTGAAAACGGTTATGACACCTATATAACCGAAGGCGGCGAAAATCTGTCGCAGGGGCAAAGGCAGCTTATAACAATAGCGCGGGCAATGCTTGCCGACCCGGATATTCTGATATTGGATGAAGCAACATCAAGTATCGATACAATGACAGAAAGAAGAATACAGGAAGCATTTATGGAACTGATGAAAGAAAAAACAGCTTTTATTATTGCTCACAGATTGTCTACAATAAGGGAATGTGATTTAATATTGGTAATGGATAAGGGCAGTATTGTCGAACAGGGGACCCATAATGAGCTTATCGAAAAAAAAGGATTTTATTATATGCTGTATAATTCTTGATTTATCTTTTGCGGAGGATAACTAATGATGAAAATTTTGATTGTTGAAGATGAACGTGTGCTTAATAACGGAATTGCATTAGTCATTGAAAATAATTCGTCAAATGCATTCAGCGGAGAAATGAAAAAAACGTGTATAAAACGTGTGCGGAGGAAAATTAGTATTAAAAAACCGCTCAACAGAGCGGTTTTTTAATTTTGTGGAGGAGAGGATGGGATTCGAACCCACGAATGCTATTAACATTACAGCATTTCCAATGCTGCGCCTTCGACCTCTC
>CAKSJU010000054.1 GCA_934463455.1 uncultured Clostridia bacterium
GCTTTGTTTTCCGCCGTAGAGTGCGATAGGCTCAACATGGATTGCACCGATTGATACAATATGTGTTCCGTTTTGTTTGTTAAAATCATCAAGATAGGGGAAGTGCTGGAAATAGTTTGCGTCTATTTCACCGCTTTCAACAACATTATTCGGCTGAACATAATCTGTAAATTCCTTGATGTCAAGTGTAATATCTTTTTTAGCAAGAATATCCTTTGCAACGGCAAGAATTTCTGCGTGCGGAGTGGGAGATGCTGCAACCGAAACGGTTTTTCCCGCAAGGGCGGAATAATCAACCGTGCTGTCGTAACCGTCTCCCGGATTGTCAACGGTACTTACAACCGAGCCGTTGTATTTTTCTTTAATGAAATCCTTAACTTCTTTGCTTTCAAGTGATGCTTTGAGAGCTTTTATAATATCGCTGTTTTCATTTCCTTCTTTTACGGCAACAATATTTCCGTACTCGGAAGACGAGCCTTCAATAAGAAGCGAATCGGAAACGGGATTCAAATCTGCCTGTATAGCGTAGTTAGAATTTATAACCGCGTAATCAACATCCTTTAATACATTCGGAAGCTGTGCCGCTTCAATTTCTTTAAAACTGATATTGTACGGATTTTCTTCAATATCTTTTATTGTAGCCGTAATTCCCGCTCCGGATTTTAATTTTATGTAATTATTTTCCTCGAGCAGCAAGAGTGCGCGCGCTTCGTTTGTTGTATCGTTAGGTACGGCGATTGTAATCCCTGCCGAGTTATCCTTGCAGCCTGCCGCAAGTGAAAGAGTAATTGCTGTTGCCAAAATTGTTGATATAAATTTTTTCATAATAATCTCCATTCCGCCGCCCTGCGTCGGCATAAATAATATTTATAATCTCTTATCGGCAGGGTAATGAATTGATAAGAGATTGTCGCCTCTGTGCGTTAAGGAACTTTCACGTTATATTCCTCTTGAAATTCTCAAAATTATTTGTTTTTTCTTTTTTTCATAATTTACTTTTTGCGGTACATTCGTCCGACACATCTTTTTTTCGGAATGATTACCGATAGTAACATTTTTCATACCTCCCTGCGGAAAGCTTTTTGCTATCTGATTTATGAGTCTATTATAGCACGGAGTTATTCATTTGTCCAATACCGAATATTTATAAAAAGGTATAAAAAAATTTTATATATCCGAAAGAAAATTTATCCGCTTTTGAATATGTATATTATGAACAAAAAATTTGAATTTTTACAAAAGATATTGTCTATAGTTTAATTTTATGTTATACTTTTATCAGTAAATTATAAAATTTACATTTTATAACTAACCAAATATTATTTTACGGAAAGGATTTGAATATAATGAAATTACGAGAGGCACAGGAAATTCTCTCCGCAAAGCTTTTGACAGGCTCTCTCGACGGAGAAGTTAATTCCGCATGCGGATGTGATTTAATGAGCGACGTACTCGCATTTGTAAAAGATAAAGCTCTTCTTTTAACCGGGCTTATGAATCCGCAGGTTGTAAGAACCGCTGAAATGATGGATATAAACACAATTGTATTTGTCCGCGGAAAACAACCCGACCAAGCTCTTATTGACCTTGCGGCATCAAAAAACATCGTTCTTATGAGCACAGAATATCCGCTTTATATCGCATGCGGCAAATTATACGAAAAAGGTCTCGGAAACAAAGGAGGCAATGCGTAATGGAGCCGCTTCATATGCACTATGAGGTAGATGGCAGCGACTTCACAACCGCCGGAGAAACCTCAAGCAAGGTAAAAAAGCTTTTGAACACCCTCGGTTTTGATCCGACCTCTGTCAGAAAAACAGCTATTGCCATGTATGAGGGCGAAATCAATATGGTAATTCACGCAAACGGAGGCAGCATTGATGTCGATATTACACCGGATAAAATAACCGCGGTTTTAAAAGATACCGGTCCCGGGATAAAGGATATCGAAAAAGCAATGCAGGAAGGCTATTCCACCGCAGACAACAATGTACGTGAGCTTGGCTTCGGGGCGGGGATGGGACTTCCGAACATGAAGAAATATTCGGACGATATGAAAATAGAAACCGAAATCGGTATAGGCACAACCGTAACCCTGGTAATATGTGTAAAACCGACAAATCAATA
Organism: uncultured Clostridia bacterium; assembly: GCA_934463455.1. Taxonomy (GTDB): domain Bacteria; phylum Bacillota; class Clostridia; order UBA1381; family UBA1381; genus CAKSQL01. The sequence continues at coordinate 2,128 of CAKSJU010000054.1, forward strand.
AAACGGGAAGTGACTGATAATGGATAATAATTGTCATTCGGTACGGCTGAAAAAGGATTTTTGCACGGGATGTACAAATTGTCTCAAGCAATGTCCTACAAGAGCAATACGAGTCCAAAACGGAAAAGCAAAAATTCTTTCCGAACGCTGCATTGACTGCGGTGAATGTATACGGGTTTGTCCGCACCATGCAAAACAGGCGGTAACCGACCCAATTGATATTATAAATCCCTATAAATACAAAATTGCGCTTGTTGCTCCCGCATTCTGCGGGCAATTTTCCAAAGCGGATAAAATCGACATAATGTTATCCGCATTAAAGAAAATCGGATTTGATTTTGTTTATGAGGTTGCACGCGGTGCAGAAGTAATAAGCCTTAAAACGCGGGAGCTTTTGGCATCCGGCGAGCTTTTAAAACCGTCGGTTTCTTCGGCATGCCCCGCTGTTGTTAAGCTGATTGCAATACGATTTCCCAATCTTATAAATAATATTATTCCGCTTAAATCTCCTATGGAGGTTGCGGCAGAAGATGCGCGAAAAACCGCCGTTTCAAAAACCGGGCTTAAACCGGAGGACATAGGCATTTTCTTTATAAGTCCCTGTGCGGCGAAAGCGACCGTAGTAAAAAGCGGCGAAACGGTTGCAAACTCAAATGTTGACGGAGTTATCGCCATGAAAGACATATATTTAAAAATGGCACATACAATGAGCACACTCTCCGGCGAGGAAACAGAAAGCTTGGGAAAAGCGGGAGCGGAAGGTATTTTATGGGCAACCGCAGGCGGCGAAGCAAGAGCCGCACATGTTGATAAAATTGTATCGGTTGACGGAATTCACAATGTAATAAAGGTACTTGAGGCAATAGAGGACGGAAAATTAAATGACATAGAGTACGTCGAAGCACTTGCCTGCACGGGCGGATGCGTCGGCGGACCCTTGGTTGCGGAAAATAATTTTGTTGCAAATTCGAGAATAAAGCGAATAGCAAAATTTATGCCGGAAAACATAGAGCCGCCCAAATCCGACATTGACCTTTTTTGGGACAGACCGATAGTTTACCGCTCAATTATGAATTTGGATTCCGACATAAACAAAGCAATGGAAAAAATGATGAAGCTCGAAGAAATTTACGAAAAATTTCCGAAGCTTGACTGCGGCTCGTGTGGCTCTCCGAGCTGTCATGACCTTGCAGAAGACATTGTACGCGGTTTTGCGGACGAAACCGATTGTATTTTTATTCTTCGTGAAAGGATTCGCGAGCTTGCAAAAGAAATGGTGGAGCTTGACAAAGGATAAACTATAAAAGGAGCTGTTTAAAAAGCCGGTTGACTTTTTAAACAGCTCCTTTTTATCAATATACCACCGAGTTACTTCAAAACAGCTATAGCATCCGCTATAGTTTTTTCATATGCTTCTTTTCCGTACTTATCCACTTCGGCTTTATTTTTTTCTCCGTGTGTCAGACAGCCCGCGCCTCCTATACATCCTCCGACGCATGCCATTCCTTCAATAAAGTTACCGTTTAAAATTTCGCGGCTTTTTTTCATCAAAGCAACTCTGCATTCTTCAATTCCGTCACAGGGAACAGCCTTAAGTTCAAAGTCTTCGATTCCATGTTCCTTTAATCCTTCCTGCACAGCATCAGAAAGTCCTCCGCTTCTTGCAAATATTCTTCCGTAGTAAGAAGCATTATCGAGAACATCCTCCGAAAGAGTGGTTATATCCAAATCCTTACTGTCAAAAAGTGCCTGCAATTCTTCAAAGGTCATACAGGAATCCACATACTGTTTAACTTCATCCTTCAGTATTTCCGCTTTTTTAGCTGTACACGGCCCTATAAATACAATCCTGCACGGCTCTTCATGCTCTTTTATATATTTTGCAATTGTAGCCATAGGAGAAAGGTTATGAGAAATATACTGTACCAAATTCGGGAATGTTTTATGCACATAATCAACGAATGCCGGGCAGCAGGAACTTGTTAAAAAGCCTTTTTCCGCAAGCTCTTTTGATTCCGCGCTTGCAACCATATCCGCTCCGAGAGCCGCCTCTATTACAGTATAGAAGCCCAACTCTTTAAGACCTTTGATAACCTGTCCGAGCTTTGCGTATGTGAACTGGCTCGAAATTGCGGGAGCAACCACCGCAAATACTTTATATTTGGTATTATTCTCACTTTTTTTGATAATATCTACCACATCCAAAATGTAAGATTTATCGGTTATCGCTCCGAACGGGCACTGGTAAACACATGCTCCGCAGGCAATACATTTATCATTATCGATTTTTGCCGCCTTATTTTCATTCATAGAAATAGCCTTTACCTTGCAGGCATTCTGGCACGGTCTTCTTCTGTTGATAATAGCGGTAAACGGACAAACCTTTGCGCACGCTCCGCAATCGACACATTTTGATTTATCAATATGCGCAACATGGTCATGGTCAAACGCAATCGCCCCTCTTTTGCAGACGTCTTCGCACCTATGTGCAAGACAGCCGCGGCAGGCGTTCGAAACCTCATATCCTCCCATAGGGCATTCATCACAAGCCGGCTCTATAACCTCTATCACATTCGGATTGTTCTTATCTCCGCCCATTGCAAGCTTTACTCTGTCCGCAACAATTGCCCTTTCTTTATACACGCAGCAGCGCATTGTCGGAGTATTGCCCGGCACTATTATCTTAGGAATATCCGGCAGTCCTTCCAGCAAAGTACCGTTCCATGCCTGTCTTGCTACTTCGCGCAGCACTTTATATTTTAAATGCTGTACCTTTGTGTCAAATTTTCTCATATATATCTCCTTTCCGCCGCAGGGCGGCTGATTAAAACTACTACTTAAATGCGCTCAAAACTGTTTGCTCAAAAAAATCCGATACACCTTCGGGAGTTACCGAATATACTTTATCATCCGCCATAACGCAAACGGCATCCTGACATTTTCCCATGCAGAATGTTCCTGCCAACTCCACCTTACCACCCAAATTGTTTTTATCCACAAGCTCTCTCATTTGTTCAACCACTTGGCGCGAGCCTTTAACATGGCAGGATGAGCCGATGCAAATACTAATCTTCATTTTTAAAATCACTAACTCCCTTCATATATACCCAAACACTCTCGTATTATTCAAGATTTCTTTTTTTAGATGCCGTTGATATGCTTTTATTGAGATATGCCAGCGAAAGTGCCATATTCTCGTACTGCACAGTGACATCGGACGGTACCGAAAGTGTGCACGGAGCAAAGCACCATATTGCTTTGATTCCAACCTTTACAAACAAATCGCAAACCTTTTGTGCTTCTTTCGGAGGTACCGTTATTATGCCTATTTTTACATTATTTTCCTTGCAAAAGCTTTCAAAACATTCCATCGGATAAATCGGCTTTTTGGATTTTATATTACCGGTTTCTCCGGCTGCAATATCAAATGCCGCCTTAATATCCAATCCGTAATCCGCAAATCCCGAATAGCCGAGCAATGCACGTCCGAGCTTTCCCGCTCCGACAATGACAACACTGCTGTTTTCATCCTTGCTTAAAAATTTGTCTATCGCTGCCGTCAGCTCACTGACCTTATAACCGATTTTCGGTCTGCCGGCACCGCTTACCATATTCAAATCCTTCCGTACCTGAACTTCGCCGAGTCCCAAATTTCTTGCAAGAGTGGTAGCCGAAATATTTTCACTCAAGTGACCCGCATTTTTTAAATATTCCAAGTATATCGGAAGTCTGCCTATTGTCGCTCGTGATATTTCTGTCTGTTTCATTGTTACCGCCTTTTTTTATCCGAAAATCACAACCAAAAACTGTGATACCAATACAACCGCAAGAAGTGCTATAGGATATGTTGCCGCATAAGCCGACGCCACATCCTCGGTTTTTGCAACATGTATGAGCGTTCCGAGTGCCGGTGTACTGGTCATTCCGCCGGTTATCGAGCCGAGCGTGTTTAAAAGGCTGAGTTTCAGAATTTTTGTTGATATAATAAATCCCACAATCATCGGGATTAATGTCATAAGTGCTCCGTAAAGGAAGTATATGGGTTTAAAGTATTTTGCAAAGTTTGCACCTCCGGCAACACCCGCGCCTATCAGGAATATCATAAGTCCCAGTTCTCTTAAAACTTCAAGAGTTTTTTTCGGGGGCATTATATTAATCTTTCCTATATGTGAAAAATGTCCGAACACCAATGCCGCAATCAGCGAGCCGCCGGTTGTGGTAAGTGAAAAACAAGTTCCCGAAAGTCCCTGCGAGGTGAGCGGAATTTTAATGTTTCCGAGCAAAAGACCTATAATAGCCGCAAGTCCGAATGCTCCGAGACCCATATCATCTATATCTATAAGACCACTTTTTTCCGCGCGTGCCGAGCCGATATTCACACCGGCAAGCTTTTTTCTCTCTTCATCCATATCGGCATGTACAAGCTTGGGCATAATCTGAACGAAAAGTACAACTCCGATAACTCCGAACAAATATGCAATTCCGTAACCAACCGTTACCGCGGATTCATATTCATTTGCCAAATCGGGAGTTGCGGCATATACGTTTTTAACGGTTTCCTTTGCTGCCGAAAATCCCGGAGTTGTTGTAAGTGAACCGGAAAGAAGTCCGTCTATAAGTGCCAAAAACTGCTTACTGTCCGACTCAAAATTTCTTCCTATCAAATAACATGCAACACATGTAAGTCCGCCGGCAAGTATTATTGAAACGCCGAGCAATATATATGATTTGAAATTTGTCTTTAAATTCTTAAAAAACTTCGGTCCTGCAATAAATCCAACCGAAGTAACAAAAAATACAAGTCCCAAATTTTCAACTATTTTCAAACTGTTTTGTGCAACCTCCGCCGTTTTTAAGGCATCGGTAAGCTTATCGTAAAAAAATGCGCCGTATAAAAGCGAAACAACAAACACCCCTGCTGTTCCGAGTGATATACCTTTTATTGTAATACGTCCGAGCATATATCCGAGCGCTACTATTGCCATAATCGAGAATATCAAATAAGATACGCCCGAGATTGTTAATACTCCGTTAAATAAATTCATGGGAATTACTCCTCTTTCTCTTTTTGTAAAGCTTTGCCAGCGGCACGGTACAAAATAAGTTCATACCGTGCCGGGCATGTTATTTAAATTTAACCCTGTTCACTAATTCTGCCGGTATAATTCGGCAAAAGCTTCGGCGAAACAGCATCTGTTTTGATACCTGCTTTTTCGCGTTCCGCATCAAATTTTGCAATATGGTCAAGTGTAAGCTTGCCCGTCTTGGTTTCCTTTGCGCACGCGGAAGCGTTCTGACCGGCATTTCTTCCAAATACTATAATATCCAAAAGTGAATTACCCATCAAACGGTTTCTGCCGTGTATTCCGCCTACCGCTTCACCTGCAACAAACAGATTTTCCACATTTGTTGTCATACCGTTTACATTTATATCCAATCCGCCGTTTTGATAGTGCAACGTAGGATAAACCAAAATCGGCTCTTTTCTAATGTCGATTCCGTAGCTTGCAAACATACGCATCATAGCAGGAATACGTTTTTCTATTGTTCCTTCTCCGCCGATTTTTTCAATCATCGGAGTGTCAAGCCATACAGCCTTTCCGCTGCCTGTATCCACACCTTCATCACGGGTCGAGCATTCTCTGATAATCGAAGCTGCCGCAACGTCACGGGTTTCAAGCGGGTGCATGAACACCTTTCCGTCACGATTTACAAGCTTTGCGCCCAATGAGCGTACTTTTTCCGTAACAAGAGCTCCGAAAATCTGCTGCGGGAATGCTGCTCCCGTCGGATGATACTGCAAGGTATCGGCATACAAAAGCTTTGCTCCGACTCTGTAGCCGAGCACCAATCCGTCAGCAGTAGCTCCGTAATGGTTTGATGTCGGAAATCCCTGATAGTGCATACGGCCGGCACCGCCTGTCGCTATAATAACCGTCTTTGCACGCGCAACCATGAGTTCATGGGTTTCCATATTCATAAGCACCGCGCCGGCAGCTTTTCCGTCCTCGTCCAAAATAAGTTCAATTGCCGAAGTAAAATCAACAACCGGAATACCTCTGTTTAAAACCTCATCGCGGAGAGTTCTCATAATTTCGGCACCGGAATAGTCCTTAGCCGCATGCATACGCTTTCTCGATGTTCCGCCGCCATGAGTTGTTATCATTGTGCCGTCAGCTTCTTTATCAAATTCAACGCCCAAATCGTTAAGCCATTCTATAGCCTCCGGAGCGTCGCAAACCAATTTTGCCAAAAGCTCGCGCTTTGCCGCATAATGACCTCCGCCGAATGCGTCAACAAAGTGAATTGCCGGCGAATCGTTCGGCTTATCGGCAGCCTGAATACCGCCTTCTGCCATCATTGTATTTGCGTCTCCTATACGAAGCTTTGTTACAATCATGGCTGTTGCGCCTGCTTTGTCCGCTTCTATAGCCGCAGACGCGCCTGCACCGCCGCCGCCGATTATAAGAACATCGACGTCATATTTTATATTATCCAAGTCTACATCATCGGCAGAAATACGGCTGTGTGCCTGAAGCATTTCGCAAAGCTCATGCGGTACTTTTTCACCTTTGTTTGCTCCGATTTTAAGCTCCGAAAATTCACTCTTTTTATAATCGGGATGATATGCAGCAAGCAAATCGTCCTTTTCCTGCGCCGTCATACGTGCAGGTTCATATGCGATATTTTCCTCTCTTGCAGCTTCAACTGCCTTAAGAGATTTTTCAAATTCCTTTGAATACATAACTTGCCCTCCCTATTTCTCAATTTCTCTGTTGTTATACAGTTCTTTTATTTCATCAATCGGCTTTTGCATTAAGTTTTCGATAAGCTCTGTAAAAGTACCGTCTTTGATTTCTTTAACTCTGTCCTCCAGATGTCCGCTCTTCGGGGCAAGATATTTTCCGTTCAGTCTTCTTGCAAGCATTGCAACCTGAGGATGTGAAATTCCTGCCGGACAGCGGGAAGAACATACTCCGCACATAACGCAGTCAAACGACTCCTCCGCACATTTGTCAAATTCGCCGCGCTGAGCATACGCAATGTATTGCATAACATTCAGACTCTGTGTACAGCTCTTTGTACATGCGTTACAACCTACGCAGGCATATATTTCGGGATAAAGCTGCATCATAATCTGTTCTGTCGGCTTGATTTTTTCTATGTCGTAAACCTGCTTTACAAGCGGGAAAAACGGAAGTGTTGCAACATACATATTGTCTTCCACTTTTGTCTGACATGCAAGACAGGTTTTCAGCTCTCTGTCACCTTTAATACGATAAATAGTAGCGCACGCACCGCAGAAACCGTTTCGGCAGCCGCAGCCGCGGACAAGCTGATAGCCCGCATATTCCATTGCGCGCATTATAGTCAAATTATCCGGAACACTGTATTGTTTACCGAACAAATAAATATTAACCATATTATCCATAATCTGTTTCTCCTTATCAATATTCATCGGGAAGCTCGTCAATTTCATCGCAGCGGAAAACCGGTCCGTCCTTACATACGTATTTCGAGCCTATGTTGCATCGTCCGCATTTTCCTATTCCGCATTTCATGCGCAGCTCCATTGTTGTATAGACTTGCGTTTTGTCAAAACCAAGCTCCTGCAATCCTGCCAATGTAAACTTTATCATAATCGGAGGACCGCAGAGAATTGCTGTTTTGTCGGTTGAAAATCCCAATTCTTTAACATAATTCGGCACAAATCCGACATGTCCGTCCCATTCGGGCTGTTCACGGTCAATCGTCAGGTATACGTTCACGCCCTCGTCTTTTGACCACTCGTCTATTATTTCCTTATAATCAACCAAATCCTGCATACTGCGCGAGCCGTATACAATATCGATTTTACCGTAACGGTCGCGGTAATGACGGCAATAATTTATAACCGAGCGCAGCGGTGCAAGACCTATGCCGCCGGCAATAAACAACATGTCATGTCCGACAAATTCGGTGTCCACCGGAAATGCGTTGCCGTAAGGACCTCGAATGGTAATTTGCTGACCTACTTCCATAGAATGAAGCCATTCGGTAACACATCCGCATTTTTTTATGGAAAATTCCATAAACTCTTCATTCGTCGGAGAGGAGGTTATCGAGAACATTGCCTCGCCTACTCCCGGCACCGAAAGCATAGCGCATTGTCCCGGCTTATGCTCAAAAGCTTTTTTTCCGTCCGGAGTAACAACCCTAAAGGTTTTTACATCGGGAGTATCGATACGAATATCGGTTACAACGCCGACAACAGGAATAAGAGGTTCTTTTATATCAAGCATTTTCTCTGCCTCCCAACTTCTTCATTACTTTTACAATATTCATCTGAATAGGACACTTGGCAAGGCAGCGTCCGCATCCTACGCAGGAAAACAAGCCGTCGTTGTTTGTGGGATAATATACCAGCTTGTGCATAAATCTCTGACGAAATCTTTCAAGCTGAGTAAGTCTCGGCTGTCCTGCCGACATTTTTGTAAAATCCGAGTACATGCACGAATCCCAGCAGCGGAAACGTTTTACGCCGTGTCCGGTATTAAAGTCCTTAATATCGTAACACTGGCAAGTCGGGCAGACAAACGTACAAGTTCCGCATCCCAGGCAAGATTCCGAAAGCTCTCCCCACTCGGGAGCGTCGAAAAACTCGGATGTTTTTCCCGCTCCGAATTTATCCGCCGTAAGCTTTGAAAGCGGCAGTTTTTCGAGTCTTTCCGCAATCGTTTTCTTTACCTCTTCCACTGCATCAGCTTCCGCCTCTTCGGTTATATCCGCAAGACTTTCCAAAAGCTTTTCTCCTTTTTCGGTCTCGGCTTTCATATACAAAGCACCGTCCGCTCTGTAGCATACAACATCTCCCTCGGGATTTGCCGCGTCTATTCCGAAAGTTTTACAAAAACAAGTTTCATGCGGTTTTTCGCATGCAAGCGACATAATCACCGCATGCTCTCTGCGATTTTTATAATATGAATCCACAGGCTCCGCCAAAAATACTCTGTCAAGAATTTCAAAGCTTTTTACATCGCATGCGCGAACTCCGAAAAGCACAAAATCTTCACATTCGCTTCTTGTATCGATAATTTCAATATTTTTTCCTTCTGTTTTAAAATCCATCAGATTTTCCGTCTGCGGAAAAAAGAAATCTTTTGCACTTCTTACGGTGTTGAGTGCGTCGGACAATTTACAGCCCTTTTCCCATTTCTTGAATTTAGCACCGGCTTCGGTATCCTGCGGCATATAAAGCGCATTATTTTCTGAAACGGCAACAAAAAGCTCGTCAATTTTATCCAATGATATTTTACGCATTCTCATCACCTCTTTCAACAGCTTCGCCCGGTTCCAAATCCTCTGTGGTATAATTAACTATCGGTGCTCTGCTCCCCGCCTCGGCACCTGCCTGATATTCTCCGTAGAAATTGTCAATATCTTTGATAAATTTACGGTTTAACAAATGCAGCGGTATATGCTGAGGACATACTCTGGAACATTCTCCGCAATCGGTACAGCGTCCGACAACATGAAATGCGCGGATTATATGGAACATTTTTTCTTCAAAGGAATTTACCGCCGCTTTATTTTCAACACCCGAATTGGGATTATCAAAAACACATTTTTCGCAGGTACATGCAGGACATACATCCCGGCAGGCATTGCAGCGAATGCAGCGGGAAAGCTCATTCTGCCAAAAAGCGAAACGCTCATCCGCGGTCATTTTCTCCAGTTTTTCAACCTCGTCAAATCTTCCGGAATTTATTACCTCTCCGTCTTCTCCCAAAAGCTCATCATAAGCAACATGCTTTTTTGATTTACAGTTTTTACATCTGTCCGGAAGCATGTCATCTTTTTTGAATTTCATTACTCCGTCATATAAAGTTTCGGCAATGATTTCATCACCTTCGGACTTTACCGATGCTATACCCTCAGTGCTTTCTTTAATCTTATTAATGTCAACCATACCGTCACAGGGCACACCAATCGCGTACACTTTTTCGCGGTCAAAGCGATGCTCGGTAAGCAATTGGTTAAAGCTGTAGGTATCGCACGGTTTTAAGAAAACAAGAACTTTGTTTTTGGTTTTACCCGTTTCTTTAATCAAATATTTTGAAAAGTTTGCTCCGCAAAAATCGCCCCAGACAAAATCTTTTTCAAGCTCGTCCGCACTTCTGAAAATTGCGGGAGTTACATCATAGTCAAACTCTCCCGACTTCCAGCCGAGTACCCGGTCGCAAGCACCGTTCTTCAGCATCTCGGAAGCCTTCGCAACAAGAGCTTCGCGTTTTATTTCTTGCATCGCAAATCCTCCAATCTTTTATTTTCGCCCAATGCAGCCACTTTTTCGGCAAAATTATTCATTGTGGCGGCAAACTTTGCACCTTCTGCCGCACTTACCCATTCAACACGGGTACGTTCTCTCTCTATTCCCAAATAATCAAGCATGGAGAACAGCAGCGCCATTCTGCGGCGGGTGTAGTAATTTCCCGAGGTATAATGACAGTCGCCGGGGTGGCAGCCGCATATTATAACTCCGTCCGCTCCGCGCTGAAAAGCACGAAGAATAAACATCGGATTAACTCTGCACGAGCAGGGTACGCGGATTATTTTAACATCCGCAGGATAATTAAGTCTGTTATTTCCCGCCAAATCGGCACCGGCATACGAACACCAATTGCAGCAAAATGCCACTATCAGCGGTTTATATTCATTCATTTGCATATCGCATCTACCTCCGCCATAATTTGTTTACTTGTAAATCCGCGCAAATCCATCGCTCCTGACATACATGCAACGGTACATGCTCCGCAGCCCTGACACACAGCCTCATTTACGCTTGCTACGCGGCGGATTTTTGTTGTTCTGTCCGGCATTCTGAATTCTTTATCAACATAAGTGATTGCGCCGTAAGGACACACTTTTTCGCAAGTTGAACATCCGTTACACATCATCTCATCCGAATGAGCAATACACGGGTTTCCGACAAGCTTATCCTTACACAAAAGTCCTATAACCTTTGAAGCCGCCGCTCCCGCCTGAGAAACGGTTTCCGGAATATCTTTCGGTCCCTGGCATGTTCCCGACAGGAACACACCTGCCGTCGGGCTTTCAACAGGACGAAGCTTCGGATGTGCTTCGGTAAAGAAATCGTTTGTGTCCATACTTGCAGTAAGCATTGTTGCAAGAGGTCTTGCCGATTTATCCGGCTCTATTGCGGCGGCAAGCACCACGAGATCAGCGTCTATATGAAGCTGTTTTCCCTCTATCAAATCGGAAGCTCTGACTTTCAGCTTTCCGTCCTCCGGCGTTACCTTTCCGACCATACCCTTTACATAATGCACACCGTACTCTTCTACGGCACGACGGTAAAATTCATCAAAGTTTTTACCCGGTGTACGAACATCTATATAGAAAACATAAACATCTGTATCGGGATATTTATCTCTTATCAACATAGCATGCTTTGCCGTATACATACAGCAAATTTTTGAGCAGTATTCCTTGCCCTTTGCCGCACAAGCTTCACATCTTGAGCCTACGCACTGTACAAACACTATTGTATGCGGATGTTCTCCGTCCGATGGACGAAGCAGCGTTCCGCCTGTAGGTCCCGCGGCATTCATAAGACGTTCAAGTTCAAGAGACGTAATTACATCTTTTGACTGCGAATAAGCAAATTCATCAAATTTATCCATGGAAATCGGATTAAATCCCGTAGCTGCAACAATAGCTCCGTATCTTTCCTCAATATATTCATC
>CAKSJU010000055.1 GCA_934463455.1 uncultured Clostridia bacterium
GGGATTGTCCTATTTCAGAGAGGAAAGATAATAAAAAAACCGATAAGGATTTTCATTCCTTGTCGGTTTTCTTCTTATATAATATAACCGTTCCATGCGTTTGTTTATTTTCTCCCATGAATCAACATCTCCATGTAGGGGACGATGCCCACATCATCCCGAAAAATCCCCGGCAAAAATATACGTTTTATTCATAATATGTTCACTCATTCAAAAAAAGTGACTGCGTTTTCACTTACAATTGACTTTATACACAAATTATGGTATAATGTTGTTTGTAGCAAGAGTGAAACGGCGGCGGTTGTTTCCGACACCTACCGGAAGGAGGTGTTGTTATGGAAGAAATAATTTCATTTACATTGTTGATTTTGATAATTATTATCTACATAAAGAAATAACCGCCTATCTCCGCAATAGATAGACGGTTTTAAAAATTAAACTGTTTTTGCGGAAACAACTGATGTCATTTCCTCTTGCTATGTTTATATTATCACAAACATTATAATCTGTCAATAGTTTTATAAAATTTGTTTGATATGTGGGCACCCGAACAAACAGCCCATCAGAATATGTACAAAAAATCCGTAGGGGACGATGCCCGCAAAATCCCCGCAAAATATATCTTTCGCTCTATGCAAAAAAATCCCCTCTTTCATATTCTTCCCGTACAGATTATGCAAATTATCCAATAAATCGATACCCAATCCCCGAAAAAAATAAAAAATCATAGAAGAATGTATAAACTGCACGAAAACCTATTGACAATATCCGAAAAACCGTGTAAAATAAATAATGGCTGTAAGTCGCCGGACGCGGCTTGCGGTCGGCTGACAGTGTAAACTATTATACAAAATGTTACTTACATATTGCCTTTTTAAAGGAAAATTACAGTGATATTTTTGTATAACAGCAATTTTACAGTTATATTACAACTGTAGAAAGTGCATTGACTTTTCACCTTGTTTAGTGGTATAATCAGTGCATAGTTAAGATATCACGCATATCTTAACGAGTCAACGTATCGGTGTGTTGGAAAGGGGCACAGCGAACGAAAAGAAACGCCCCTTTCAACAAAAAAATAAAGGGAGGATTTGAGAGTATGAAAAAGAATCTCAAAAAAGTAATTTCTGCTGTTATTGCTTTGGCTCTTTCAGTATCTTCGGTTGCTATGGCAGCTCCTAGCTTTACTGACGTGGCAGATACAGCAGCTAATGCGGACGCGATTAACACTCTCGCTGCATTGGGCGTTATCAAGGGTTATGATGACGGTACATTCAAACCCGACAATAACATTACAAGAGCAGAAGTAGCAACTATGGTTGTTGCGGCTCTTAACAGAACAGCGGACGCTGAAGGTGCTAAAGGCACAACAAAATTCGCTGATGTTAACACAGACGCTAAAGCATGGGCTTCGGGCTTTGTTAATATCGGTGTAGCTGAAAAGTACATCTCGGGTTACGAAGATGGCACATTCAAACCGGACAACAATGTTACATATGCTGAAATGGTATCAATGTTGGTTCGTATGGTAGGTTACGGCAACTACGCTGAGTATCTCGGCGGATGGCCTAACGGTTACCTTTCGGTAGGTAACGACAAAGGTATCACAAAGGGCGTTTCTGCTGCTCAGGATACCGCTGTAACAAGAGCACAGGTTGCTCAGATGATTTACAACTCAATCGTTGATGTTTGCAAAGTTTCTTCTTCGAGCTTTACAACAACAACAGACGGTAAGATTGTTCCTTCTATGACTATCATGGATGGTAACCAGAACAACACACGTAAAGCTTCTGATTATCAGACAATCTTGACAGAGAAGTTTGACGCATACTATGTAGAAGGTTATGTAAGTGCTACAGCTAAATCAGCCGGTCTTAACACTTACAAAGCTGATGAAGTTCAGTTCACTTTCAACTATGCTGAAAACTACAACGATGAGAAATACTTGCTTAAGAACGGTACTGTAAACGGTAACACAGCTGCTGGTGCTGCTACTGCTTTCACAGACAAAGTTAAAGTTGGCACAACTGCTGCTGCTGATTATCTTAACACATATGCTTCGGCTATCGTTAAGGTAGACGATGATGAAGCTACTTTCGTAAGCTTTATCCCGTCAGGCAAGAACAACACTGTTAAATTTGCTGCTAATTTGTATGAAGAGACAACGGTTGCATTTGCTGCAGACGGTACGGTTGCTGCTGGCAGTGAGGCTCCTTCAATCAGCTTCAATCAGACAAAGGACGCTTCTAAGGCTACAAAGTATAACCTTGCAGCTGATAGTACTGACAAAATGAAAGCAGATGTTACCATGTATGTAAACGGCAAGTTTGTTCCTTTCAACAAAGCTAACTTTGAAACATACATTGTAAACAATACAGCAGGTGAAGTTGAACTTGTTGACAGATACACAGTTGGTAACTCAGCTGATAACAAGTACGAAATCATCAACGTAACATACTATGCTACAGCTAAAGTTGGTCAGCTCAATATAGCTAACAAGGGCAGAGTTACATTCAGCAAAGTTTTCGGACAGAACACAAGCACATACCTCAACCTTGACGAAGAGGATGAAGATGTTGCATTTGACATCTATTTCAACGGCGAAGCAATCAAACCTTCCGCTTTGCAGATAGACGATATTCTTTCAGTTGAATATGATGTAAACCAAAACTCATGGAATGATTCTGACTTCTATACAATCTATGTATCGAGAGATACAGCTGAAGGTAAGTACACAGGTGAGAACACAGGTGACGAAACCTTTACTGTAGGCGGAAAAGATTATGAGTACGTTGAAGGCTTCGCAGCAGGTCAAAATGCTATGAAACTTTCTTACGAGTACACTGTATCTTTGGACGCATTCGGCAGAATCTTCGATGTACAGGTATTGACATCGGCTGCTAAATATGCACTTCTTGACAGATACTACAACAGAAGCTCGGGCGATGACTACTATTCGGCAATCCTCTACACAATGGACGGAACAACCAAAATAGGCGAAGTTGATTTGAGTGCTGCTGCTGTAAGAGCGGGAGTCGCTGCTAAAGCCGGTACAACATATACTTCAGCTACAACAGATTCTGAAGTAGAAAAAGACTTAATGAAGTTGGTTTACAAAGACACAAATGGTATTGCTGGAATTCAAGCAGATGAACAGAAGAATGAAAACAAAACAAATATTGAAGAACGTGTAGTTTCTTACAAGCTTTCTTCAACAACAGGCAAAATCACATCTTTGGAATTCATGCCGGCAGTTTATACAACAACAGCTGCAACTTCTAACTACAAAGCAAGCAAGATGACCTTGGGCTCAATCAAGATGAATGACGCTACAAAGATCTTTGACGCTACAGATTATGACGAAGGCACAAAAGATGCAACATATTCTAACCTTTCTGTAACATCTCCTTCAGTATTGGTAGATGACAACGGTTACGACGCATTCTGCTTCGGTGAAATCAACAAATCGGATAAAACATATCCGTTGGTAATCATCACAGGTGCAGGCGGAGCTTACTCTTCATCTTCAATGTTCGCTGTTTTGACAGAGAAACCGGGAGACGCTACAACTGAAGCTGGCGACGAAGTTAAGAGAGCTAAAGCTTTCTATGGCAACGAAGAAATTTCTTTGGACTTCGACTCTGATACAAAGGGTTATGATGCAACAGGTGCAACATTTAACTATGAAAACTTGAAGAAAGGCGATGTAATCGTTATTTCTAAGAGTGGTAACAACACTGTTAAGACATTTGATATAATCGCAACAGCTGCATCTCTCGGTATCAACGAGGCTGCTTGGAGCGGCATGTCGAATGAAGCTCAGAGTGAAGCATTTATGGACACTGCATTTGCTCAGACAACACCGTATAACTTCACATCTACAACAAGAGCCGGTGAATTCAACAACTGGACAGGTAAATGGGTAAATGGTGGTTCAGGCGCATTGTCAGACGCAGCAAGTGAAGTTCAGTACGATAAAGAAGTAACCCGTGTAGTATTTGGTCCTGTAATTGAGTCTTCTTCAACAGGCTTCACACTCGGATCAATCGGTACTGCATCAGGTGTAGCTCTTGCTCCGTACAACTCAAGCGTTAAGATGGATAGCCCGTATAACGGTATCTTTACAGATACAACGGCTGCTACCGGTACACTTGGTTCAACAATCGATATCGATACAGACGGAACAAAGACAAACGTATACGTTTATGACTTCAGCAGCAACATGAGCTCTAAGTCAAGATTGACTAAGGACGGCGTTGTATCAACAGGCTGCACAGATTACTATACAGCTAACGTTGGTAAGTTCTATCCGTGGAACTACACAGATAGCACAGCTACTACGGCAAACCCGAAATTGGCTAAGCAGACAATCCAGAACAACGTATCGTTCGCACTTGTAAGAATGGTTGACGGTGAAGCAAGAGATGTATTGCTCATCACACCGACAAACGTTAAATAATTAATGCGATTGTAAATTGCATACGAAAAAAGGAAGTCGAAAGACTTCCTTTTTTTTGGCGGCTCTTTGTCAATAGTTGGGGTAAAATCCTATACAGAAATTTTGAGGTAGCTTTATGCTGCCTCTTTTTCTTATGCATTACGTTTTTTATTTGTATTCCATGATTTCGTATGTGCGACCCTGCCTGGTCACCGAATAAATTATTTTCTCATTATTTGATGTATCCTCGTATGTGCGACCCTATAGGGTCGCACATACGGATATCAAACAAATTCCGCTGTTTGCATGCACACTCAAATATGAAGACATAAATACTTTACAACACAAAAAAGTTAGACACATCATAGGAAAAAATCCTAAAATGATGTGTCTAACATTAAATTTTTAAATATTCACTTCAAATAGCCGTGAAAGCTTATTTATTCATAGCTTCCTCAACAGCAACAGCAACAGCAACCGTAGCACCGACCATCGGGTTATTACCCATTCCAATCAAGCCCATCATTTCTACGTGAGCCGGAACGGAGGAAGATCCTGCGAACTGTGCGTCGGAGTGCATTCTTCCCATGGTATCTGTCATTCCGTAGGAAGCGGGACCGGCAGCCATATTATCCGGATGAAGCGTACGGCCTGTACCTCCGCCCGAAGCAACAGAGAAATATTTTTTGCCTTGTTCGATACATTCTTTTTTGTATGTACCGGCAACAGGGTGCTGGAATCTTGTCGGGTTGGTTGAGTTACCTGTTATAGAAACATCAACGCCCTCCAAGTGCATAATTGCAACACCTTCACGAACATCGTCTGCACCATAGCAGCGAACTTTTGCTCTTTCGCCTTTTGAATATGCAATTTCTTTAACGATAGTAACTTTACCGGTGTAATAGTCAAACTTTGTTTGAACATATGTAAAGCCGTTAATTCTCGAAATAACCTGTGCAGCATCTTTACCGAGACCGTTAAGGATAACTTTTAAATCTTCTTTTCTTGCTTTGTTTGCACTCTTAGCCAAACCGATAGCACCCTCTGCTGCTGCAAAGGATTCATGTCCTGCCAAAAATGCAAAGCATTTTGTTTCATCTCTCAAAAGCATAGCACCGAGGTTTCCGTGACCGAGTCCAACTTTTCTGTCATCGGCAACCGAGCCGGGGATACAGAATGACTGCAAGCCAAGACCGATTTTTTCGGCAGCTTCGGCAGCCTTTGTAACTCCGTCTTTGATTGCGATTGCAGCACCTACAGTGTAAGCCCAGCATGCATTTTCAAAACAAATCGGCTGAATTTCTTTTACCATATTATATACGTCAAGACCTTTATCGTCACAAATTTTCTTTGCTTCTTCGATTGAGGAGATACCGTGCTTTTTAAGTTCAGCGTTGATTTGGTCAATTCTTCTTTCATAACTTTCAAATAATGCCATTTTTCTTTACCTCCCTAACAATTATTCGTGACGCGGGTCAATGAGCTTAACCGCATCGTCTACTCTTCCGTACTGGCCGCTTGCTTTTTTCAAAGCTTCGTTAGCGTCTGTACCGTTTTTAATCATTTCCATCATTTTGCCGAGGTGAACGAATTTATATCCGATAATCTGATCGTCTTCGTCAACAGCAAGCTTTGTGATATAGCCTTCTGCAAGTTCTAAGTATCTCGGACCTTTTTCCAATGTAGCATATGTAGTTCCGACCTGTGAACGAAGCCCTTTTCCCAAGTCTTCGAGACCTGCGCCTATCGGCAGACCGTCCTCGGAAAAAGCTGTTTGTGTACGGCCGTATACGATTTGCAGGAACAATTCTCTCATAGCTGTGTTTATAGCATCACAGACTAAGTCTGAATTAAGAGCTTCCAAAATTGTTTTGCCCACAAGAATTTCCGAAGCCATAGCAGCCGAATGGGTCATGCCCGAGCAGCCTACGGTTTCAACGAGAGCCTCTTGAATTATGCCCTCTTTTACGTTAAGAGTCAGCTTACATGTACCTTGCTGCGGTGCACACCAGCCGATACCGTGCGTCAAACCCGAAATGTCTTTAATTTCCTTTGCCTGTGTCCATTTTCCCTCTTGCGGAATAGGTGCGGGACCATGATTTACGCCTTTTGCAAGCGGACACATAGCTTCTACTTCGCTTGAATACTTCATATTCTGTATTCTCCTTTCAAAATATTTGTATTTTGTATTACAAAATTATTATCATACATAGTATATTATATCAGTTTTTTCGACATTTTGCAATACTTTAAATAACAAAAATCCGAACATTAATATATATTTTTTTGTAAAATGTGAATTATTCCCATTAAGTGGTATTTATGCGTTTTCGGCTTCCGTGCCCGCGTTGCGGGTTATATTCTCGGTTAAGATTTTAAAGATATTTGCCGAAAGAGAAACCTGCATTAAAAGGTCGCTGAGTGCGTTTTGAGACCCCTCTTCGTCAACCAGGGCGGATTTTGCAAGATTGCGTACCGTTTCGGTCACATAAACTGCCGCTTTGTGCTGATTTTCGGCAAAGGCATTGTATATATCCCTGACCTGTTCCTCTTTTGTGTTCAGCGGTATAATTTTGCTTATTGTTGCCATATCAAGAGTTTGCTTGAGTGTAAATACAACAATGAGATATGCAAGATGCTTGCGCGAATATTTTTTCTTTTCGGGCGGAGGGATAATTCCGAGCTTGACATAATTGTTTATCATTGACGGAGTTATAAATTTTTCGGTGCCTACGGCACTGTAATATATTTCGAGATATTTGCCGATGAGCGAAATTACCTGATCCATATAGAGTTCAATATCGGGAAAATCCTCCCAGCGCGGGAAAGAATGCTCTTTCAAGCTTTCCTCAAGACCTTCAAATGAGGAAACCAGTTTTTCTTTATCTATATACATAGTTTTCTTCACAACCTTTTGTAATTGTTCTTATAAGATATTATATACCGTTTTTCGGAAAAATTCAATAGAATTGTTCTCTTTTTTCAGATAATAATATATTGTAATTATAAAATCGAAGCTGTATAATTATAAAAAAGACAATTGAAAACAGGAGGTACGAAAAATGAAAACGGAATCCATTGTATTCACAGCACAGAAAAAGGCGGAGCTTATAAAAGAAGATGTTCCGAAAACAGGCAGGAATGAAGTCCTTGTAAAGCTGGCTGTTTGGCACATAGGTACATTTCCGCTTGCAGCAATTCGCAAATGCCGGATTGAGACAGGGGAATCCGCAATTGTGATGGGAATGGGTGTTCTCGGAATGATAGCGGTAAAGCTTTTGCGTGCTGCGGGAGCTGTTCCGGTCATTGCTGCCGACCCTATTCCCGAAAAAAGAAAAAAGGCACTTGAAATAGGTGCTGATTATGCTTTTGACCCGTTTGCGGAGGATTTTGCCGAACAGGTACGAAGAGTGACGGGAGAGGGAGCAAATGCGGCAATTGAGGTAACGGGAAACGGAAAAGCGTTGGATACTGTTCTTGATTGCATGGCAAAATTCGGACGTGTAGCTCTTCTGGGATGTACAAGAAATTCGGATTTTACAATCGATTACTACAAAAAAGTTCACGGCCCCGGAATATCGCTGATCGGTGCGCATACAAGTGCGCGGCCGAATTTTGAATCCTCGCACGATATGTGGACAACTCATGATGATGTGATGGCAATACAAAAGCTTGTTTCTTTCGGAAGATTCAATCTTCAGTCATTGGTTGAGGAAACACATTCACCGATTGATGCCGAAAAAGTATATTCAAGGCTTGCCGCCGAAAAGGGATTTCCGGTGGTGCAGTTTGATTGGAGCAGGATAGGGGAGTGACCGGGCTATGAAAAAAATAAGGATTGCACAGATAGGAACAAGTCAAAACAGCCACGGTAATGATATTTTTAATCGTATAAAGCAGGCTGATGATATTTTTGAGGTTGTCGGATATGCCATGCCGGAAAACGAGAGGGAGAAATATCCGTGGAAAATGTCCGATTTTGAGGGTTATCCCGAATTGACTGTCGATGAGATTATAAATGACCCGACAATAGATGCCGTAACTGTTGAAACGGAGGAAAAATATCTTACAAAATATGCGTTGCTTGCTGCCGAGCATAAAAAACATCTACATATGGAAAAGCCGGGCAGTGCATGCGAAGCTGATTTCAAAAAGCTTATCGAGACTGCGGAGAAAAATAAAACTGTTTTTCATATCGGATATATGTACAGATATAACCCCGTAATATCAAAGCTTATTGAAGAAATAAAAAACGGCGGTCTCGGGAAAATTGTCAGTGTTGAAGCGCATATGAGCTGTCGGCATAATGATGATGTCAGAAAATGGCTGGAAGACTACAAGGGAGGAATGATGTTTTTCCTTGGGTGTCACTTAGCGGATCTTGTACTCAGGATTATGGGAAAGCCGAATAAAATTATTCCGCTGAACAGAGCAAGCGGGTTAAACGGGATAAATTCGGAGGACTGCGGCTTGGCGCTTTTTGAATATGACACCGGTATTTCTCTTATAAAAGCATGTGATGTTGAAACCGGCGGCTATGCAATGCGTCACCTGACTGTGACAGGTGAAAAAAAGACGGTGGAAATACGGCCTTTGGAAATGTACGGAGAAAATAATTTATACACTGAAACCGCGGAATATAAAAAACCTGCCGATTGGGGAGATTTGGGCGGGCGTACGCGGTGCGAAGAGTACGACAGATTTATGCCGATGATGCGAGCGTTTGCAAAAATGGTGCGCGGTGAGATTGAAAATCCGTATACCTACGACTATGAATATGAGCTTTACAAAACAGTGCTGAAGTGCTGCGGAATATAAAGAAAGGATGCCCTAAACGGCATCCTTTCTTTATATTCCGCGCCGATAAGGCACGGACGTTCTGTGTACGGGGTGGGACCGTACGCAAAACATACAAAGGGAGAATATAACCTAAACGCGGATGTTCCCCGAGTAGGCTGCAATCTGTCGCAAGCTCTGTTTCTTTGTAAAAAGCATAAGCATTGCCTCGATTTAAAAAGTCCGATTCCGCACATAAAGCACGGAGGAACGGATTGGCTTAGTTTAGAGTGAGTCCGTTCTCACCTTTATTAAATATTCAACGCCCCATTCGCGGTCGGTTTTTTGCATGTCTGCGCAAACTCCGTTTTCCCGCATAATGTCAAGTGCTTTTTTCAGCGTGTTCGTAAATATCCGAACGTCTTTGGAAGTAGGTGTTTTAGCTTTTGGCTGCGGCGGCTCGACAGGCTGCGACATTATCTTTTTCACCAGTTCTTCGCTCTGCTGAACATTCAGCCGCTCCCGGCAGATGGTCTGCACTGCGGCAAGCTGACGGTCCTCGTCCGGTATGTTCAAAAGAGCTCTTGCATGACGTTCGGACAGGGAAAAATCCCTGATTATTTTTTTTACTCTTGGCGAAAGCCGCAAAAGGCGAAGCTTATTAGCAACGGTAGACTGGCTTTTTCCGAGCTTTCTTGCCAAATCGTCCTGGGTCATTCCCTGTTCCCTTATCAATTTCTGATAGCCTTCTGCGATTTCGAAAAAGCATAAATCTTCGCGCTGAAGGTTTTCCAAAAGTGCCATTAAAGCGGATTTGTGTTCGTCTGCGTTCATAATTATTGCGGGAATTTCGGTAAGTCCGATATTTTCCGCCGCGCGGAAACGCCTTTCGCCGGCAATTATTTCAAATCCGTCATCAACGCGCCGTACTGAAATCGGTTGTATTACGCCGAATTCTTCAATGGATGCGGAAAGCTCTCTTAAGCTTGTCATATCAAAATGCTTCCGCGGCTGATACGGGTTTGGTTTTATCATCGACATCGGCAAATTCACTACCCGCAGTTTATCGCTGTTATTAAAATTATTATTAAAATACTTTTTAAAAGCTTCAATCACTTTTTGCCGTCCCTTTCTCATTGTAAATTCCGATTTTTTGCGCATGAGAGGCAGCCTGACAAAAAGCCGCCTCCATACGCCTCGGTGGGTGGAAGGTCATTTTGAGCCGCTGTAAAAAACAGCGGCTCACGGGCATACGTTCAGATAATGCCCGTTTAGTAATAAGGCAGAAAGGGGATAGCTAATTAAAAAGGTATAAATTGGGAGCAGTATACCTATATGTCTTAGTTTAACTGCCTTACAAATACAATTATACCATAAATTTTGAAAAATGGAAGAGTTTTCGTTCGACAAAAAATTACATTTTTTTTACAATCTGACTCCCTTTTTTAAATTATAACATTGTTCGAGCGGATTTTTTGTCGGTATTCCCGCTTTTCTGGGATATTGAAGGGGAGTTTGTCTTACTTTTTTTATTATTATGATTTTATGGGACAGCTCGGAATAGGGGATTTTCACTTCCAAAACCTTTTCGGTCTCGCCGCCGAGGATATATATGGCACGTTTTGCACTTTCCAGTTCATCGTCTGCCAAAGGACCTTTTAATGCCAAAAACCTGCCTCCGATTTTTAAATAAGGTATACAAAGCTCGGAAAGAACGGTCAAATTTGCAACCGCGCGTGAAACGACAGTGTCGAATTTTGCTCTGAGTGCGCCTTTTGCGCCGTCTTCCGCGCGTGCGTGAACAAATTCCACTCCGTTTATATTCAAGTCCTCGCATACGTTTTGGAGAAAGGTTATGCGTTTGTTAAGAGAATCGAGCAGCGTAAGAGATATTTCGGGGTTTGCGATTTTCAAAACCAGCCCGGGAAAACCGGCGCCTGTACCAATGTCTATGACCTTTCCCTTTACATATCCCGTTTCAAAAGCACTCATGCTGTCGAGAAAATGTTTTACGGCAATTCCCTGCGTGTCGGTAATTGCTGTCAGATTGATTTTCTCATTCCAATCCACAAGCAATTCTGCATATTTTTCAAGCTGCATAATTTGAGCATCGGTCAGAGGATAACCCAGCTCGCAGCTGCCTTTTTTTAATATTTCATACATATAGTATATCAGTCCTTTTTATTTCTGTTTAGGCAATTAATTATTTTTCTTACTATATAATATCATGAATATATTGACAAGTCAATATATTCATGATATTATATACGTGACTTTGAAAATGAACAGCAGAAATAAACGCTGAAAAGGGTGATAATAATATGATAAATGTATTGAATTTCAGCGGTGAATCCGATGATGCGATTATTAATTCGGCAATAGCAAACAAAGACGCAGACGGCATTGTCGTTATTCCCGCAAAGGAAAACAGAGAGCCGTGGATTTTGGATAATGCAATTTTGCTGCCGGAAAATACCACCGTTATTTTGAATAATTGTACAATTAAATTATCCGATAAATGCCGCGATAATTTCTTTCGGACAGCGAATTGCGGAGTCGGAATTGAAGATGTCGAAAAGATACATAATGTACATATCAACGGAATCGGAAATGTAATTTTGGAGGGTGCGGATCACCCGAGGTCAACAGGTGATTCGTCAAAAATAAATACTGTTCCCTGCCCGTATTATAAAGAAGATTTAATTAAATATGCCGACTGGATTTCGAAAGAAAGCAAGGAAAGCGGTGAGTTTGACTTTTGGGATTGCCATAATCATACATACGGTACAGATTTTGATAAGGAGAACGAGAGCCATGGCGGAGGCTGGCAGAACATCGGTATTTTGTTTGCGAATGTTGAAAATTTTTCGATTAACAATATTACCATGAAGGATTATCATTGCTGGGGAATATCAATAGAAGCGGGAAGCTTTGGTAAAATTACGAATATCCGATTTGACGCTCATATGAAAAAAATGATTGACGGTATGGTGCACAATATAGAAAATCAAGATGGTGTTGATATAAGAAACGGATGCAATAATATTTTGATTTCGGATATTTCGGGAAATACCGGAGATGATGTTGTTGCACTGACTGCTGTTGCAAATAAAACCATGAGTAAGAGCGGGAACATTCACAGCACTCATGTTATGCACAGCGATTGGTCAAAGCGTGAAAGCGGAATACGTGATATTATAATTAGGAATGTTATTGCTTCGTCAAACTTATGCTGGCTCGTAAGGCTTTTGCCCGTTGAAACAAAAATTTGTAATGTTATTATAGATAATATCATAGATACTTCAAAAGATGCCGCACATTCCGGCACGATTTTGCTCGGTGATGCCGACGGAGCATACGGGAATAACTTACCGGACAGCATGGACGGAGTGACAATATCGAATGTGATTTCCAATTCATTTTCGAATGCCGTTAAAATTTGCGGCTATATGAAGGATTCCGTAATTACAAATGTGATAAGTAAAAACAGAAATGCCGACACAATACATATTGAGCGTGAGAATGCGCTGAATAATGTACAAATAAATAATATTTTATAGTCAATTCATTGCACATAAATTGAATTTTTTAGCAATATTATTGACACGATAAGAAATTTTTGATATATTTATTGTATAGTAATTGTGGTACAGATAAATTATTTTACGGGAGAAAAAATATGGATGATTTTGAAAATGTAAAGGGAATTGAAAATTTAAAGAATAAAAAAGGCTTTATATCCGATATGGACGGTGTGATATATCACGGCAACAGAATATTGGACGGAGTTAAGGAATTTGTCAATTGGATGATAAATAATGAGAAAAAATTTCTGTTTCTCACAAACAGTCCCGAGAAAACTCCGCTTGAGCTTCAGCATAAGCTTGCGCGAATGGGACTTGATGTCGGGCAGGAGCATTTTTACACCAGTGCACAGGCAACGGCATCCTTTCTTGCGCACCAAAATCCCGGCTGTTCCGCATATGTCATAGGCGAAGCGGGAATTATAAATGCCCTTTACGATAACGGGATTTATACAAATGACGTAAATCCCGACTATGTGGTTATAAGTGAAACCAGAACTTATAATTTTGAAAAAATCGAAAAAGCAATATCGCTTGTAAATAAAGGGGCAAAGCTGATAGGTACAAATCCGGACACTACCGGGCCGACCGAACAGGGAATTATGCCGGCAACAGGCTCACTGATTGCTCCGGTGGAAATAGCTACCGGTAAAAAAGCATATTTTATAGGAAAACCGAATCCGCTAATGCTGCGTCATGCGCTAAACCGTATCGAGTGTCACAGCTCCGATATTGCGCTTGTCGGAGACAGAATGGATACCGATATTGTAGCGGGTATCGAGTCTAATATAGATACCGTATTGGTACTCAGCGGAGTTACCGCAAAAGAAGATATCGAAAAATTTCCGTATCGCCCGAAATATATATTCAGCGGTGTAGGAGAATTGGTTAAAAACTTGTAGAGCTTAAATAAACAGCAGCAGACATTTTGTCTGCTGCTGTCTTATATCGGGATATTAAATACATAGTTACATTTTTCGCATTTGTAAACGGCGTAAAACCCGTCTGAAGAAACAAAATGCGAAAGAAATCCGCAAAGCGGGCATTTTACATTATACATTATAATTTCC
>CAKSJU010000056.1 GCA_934463455.1 uncultured Clostridia bacterium
CTTGAAAATCTTGTTCCGAACGGTGCGTGCAATAAGCTGAATATATCGAAATAT
Source organism: uncultured Clostridia bacterium (assembly GCA_934463455.1). GTDB lineage: Bacteria > Bacillota > Clostridia > UBA1381 > UBA1381 > CAKSQL01. Next base: position 55 of record CAKSJU010000056.1, read on the forward strand.
CTTACAGATATAAAAAATTATGAGGGTGTTGTGACCTATTTGGGCGGGGAGCGAATTACGATAACGCAGGATGACGGAGAAAAGGTTAATCTTGATGCTGACTTTCCTGTTTACAAATATATAGGCCATCGCATAAAAGTAACATCTTTATATGAGGAGATATACGAAATATCCGATTCGACGGAATATGAAACAGCGGAATTTAAATCAACCGATATAGAATACGCATCCGAAACGGAAATAAAGGCAAACGGAATAACCTATCCCATTTCGCAGACAGCTGTATTTTACGGTAACGGCTCAGAAATGATCGAGACGGATTTTTCCGAAGATTCGGACTATATTTTGTCCAAAACGATCGGTGAGGAGAATTGGAGTACAGTAAGTATTTTTTCTTATCGCTCGGATATTGTTGATTACACCGACGGTGAATTGATACGCGGAGAAATAAATTATCGCGGTACGGTTATGCCGTATACCGAAATAATATTAGACGGTAAAAAGGTATCTCCCAATGAAATCAAGGTCGGAGATGTAATTTCGGATTGCGGTGGATATAAGCTCTATGTCAGCCGAAAAAAAGCCGGCGGAAAAGCGAGCTTTGAAGATGACGGAATAACGGTCAACGGAGAAAAATTTTCGTGGTATGATGCGGCTGCGGCAAGAAGCTGCGAAAGCTATTACGATACCGTGACGGCATATATAGATATATTCGGTAATGCGGTAAAGGTGGTTCCGGATATGACCTCATATAAACTTGGGCTTGTAACCGAAATATATACCGAGAATAATATTGTATTCATTGATTATCGAGAAAAAAACGGAGAATTGATAAAGCGCCGAATTTCGGGAGGCGCTGTTGCGGACGGGAATATTATGAGCGCCGAGGATATTTCGGAAATCAGCAATTCCGTGCCGTTTTACGGAAATATACCCGTTGAAGAAGACGCAAGAGTTATATTAAAAACGGGCAGCAGAGTAACGCTTAAATATAATGCTGCGGCGGGATTGAGTTCGCAGGGTATAATTACTGATGAAAACACAGAATTTTATTCGCTTTATGAGAATGAATGTGTTCATTACACACATGAGGAGCTTGAAAAGCTTTGTACTTTGGGAAGCATGTATGACGCAATTGTTTTCTTTGATGAGGACAATAATATTAATCCTAAGATAGTATGTTTTACGAGTAAACTGTTCGTACAAAAAAATATGATAGTAACCGAAAGTGACGGAATAACCGTTTCGGGGTATGTTGACGGTGAAAAGGTCACATATAAATTAAGCGATGCTTTGACGGAAAGCGGAGCGGTACCCGATGTGAACAGATATCTGAAGATTAAATATGTCAAAGATGAAATAATCGGTTATGAAGTAATTTCGTTGCTTGATGGAATTTCATATACGGAGGTTTCGAATTACAAAGAAACATTTACCTGCGGAACGGTTATAAAAAAGGGAAACGGATACTTGGTATTCGGGGATAGTGCAAGCATGTACAGTATCGTGCAGATTACTGCAAATACCGATTTTTATACTTATGACGGTGATACGGTAGAAAAAGCCGATATTAATGATATAATTGCCGACCCGAGAGCGGAATACGGCAGCAGAATAACCTTTATGCACGTTAATTCAAGAGGTATCGCAGAAACAGTGGTTGTAAGAAAATTATAATAAAAGAGGCGGTGTATAAATACACCGCCTCTTTTAAAGTCTCTCTTATCTTTTAATAATATCGTCTCTCCCGGGACCGTTAGAAACAATTTTAATCGGGAAACCGATTTCGCTTTCAACAAATTCTATATATTTCTTGCAGTTTTCGGGGAGGTCTTCATATTTTTTGATTCCTCTTATATCGCAGTTCCAGCCCGGCAATGTTTTAAGGACGGGCTTTGCCTTATTCAGCTTATCGGTAGTCGGGAATGTTTTTGTGACTTCTCCGTCCACTTCATAGCCGACACATACGGGAATTTCTTTTAAATATCCGAGTACATCCAATACCGTGAATGCTACCGCTGTTGTTCCCTGCACCATGCAGCCGTAACGGGTTGCAACGCAGTCAAACCAACCCATTCGTCTCGGTCTGCCGGTTGTAGCGCCAAATTCGCCACCGTCACCGCCGCGTCTTCTCAGCTCGTCAGCTTCTTCACCGAATATTTCCGAAACAAATGCTCCTGCGCCGACTGCCGATGAATATGCCTTTACAACAGTGATTATCTCTTTGATTTCATAAGGGGGAATACATGCACCGACTGCACCGTAGCCCGCAACGGTATGCGATGAGGTTGTAAACGGATATATTCCGAAATCGGGATCCTTTAATGAGCCGAGCTGACCCTCAAGCAGGATGTTTTTGCCCTCTTTGATAGCGTTGTGCATAAACTCAACCGAATTGATTACGTACGGAGCAACCATTTCTCTATACTCGACAAGAGTGTTGTAAAGCTCGTCCGCGTCAAGCAGAGGTTTATGATATACATGTTCAAGTATAAGATTTTTTATCTCCAAAGTATTTTTGATTTTTTCCTTTAATTCTTTTTCACCGAGGAGCAATTCCCACATCTGAAAACCGATTTTTGAATACTTGTCCGAATAAAACGGAGCAATGCCCGATTTTGTTGAGCCGAACTTTCTCTCCGAAAGACGTTCCTCTTCATATTGGTCGAACAGAATGTGATAGGGCATTAAAACCTGCGCTCTTTCCGAAATTACAAGCTTCGGCTTGGGAACGCCTCTTGCAACAATTTCGTTCAGCTCTTTAAAAAGCTCGGGAATATCCAACGCAACGCCGTTTCCTATCATATTTGTAACATTATCGTTAAATGAGCCGGACGGAAGCAGGTGAAGCGCAAATTTACCGTATTTGTTTACGATAGTATGCCCCGCGTTTGCACCGCCTTGAAAACGAATGACTATATCCGCATCTGCAGCGAGCATATCGGTAATTTTTCCTTTACCCTCATCGCCCCAGTTTGCTCCAACAATTGCTCTTACCATAGTAATTCACACACCTTTTTATTATTTTCAGACGTTAATTTCAACCTTAACGCCCAAGAGATTTTTATTTTTTTCTATTATAGGATTGACAATATCATGCAGAAAATCCTCAACCTGTTCTTTTGCACGTCCTACAAAATTTTCCGGTTTCATAACTGCAAGGATTTCTTCTTTTGTCAAGCCGAAAGACGGGTCGTTTGCTATTAAATCGACAAGATTGTTGTCCTTGCCCTCAAGCTTGACGGTTTTTCCTGCTTCCATTGAATAAATTCTTATTTTCTCGTGCAATTCCTGGCGGTCTCCGCCTCTTTTTACGGCATCCATCATTATGTTTTCGGTTGCCATAAAGGGGATTTCGCGCATAAATTGCTGATGAATAACTTTAGGATATACGACCAATCCGTCAACAACGTTTATATAAAGGCTTAAAATCGCATCAACCGCAAGAAATGCTTCCGGTATGCTTATTCGTTTGTTTGCCGAATCGTCAAGCGTTCTTTCAAACCATTGCGTTGATGACGTAATCGCAGGATTGAGCGCATCGACAATGACATATCTGGAAAGAGAAGCTATTCTTTCCGAACGCATCGGATTTCGCTTGTACGCCATTGCGGAGGAGCCTATCTGTGATTTTTCGAACGGCTCTTCGATTTGCTTCAAATGCTGAAGCAAGCGAATATCTCCGGAAAATTTGTAAGCACTTTGAGCAATGCCGCTTAAAACATTCAGTATTTGCGAATCCAGCTTTCGCGGATAGGTCTGACCGCTTACCGGGAAGCAATCGGAATAACCCATTTTTTCGGCTATTTTTTTGTCAAGAAGCTTGCACTTTTCGTTGTCTCCCTCGAAAAGCTCAAAAAAGCTTGCCTGCGTACCCGTGGTACCTTTGCAGCCGAGAAGCTTTGCTTTTGAAATTTGATATTCCAAATCTTCAAGGTCGAGAAGTAAATCTTCAAGCCAAAGTGAAGCGCGTTTTCCGACCGTGGTAGGCTGTGCCGGCTGAAAATGAGTAAACGCCAGAGTCGGCAGATTTTTATATTCATCGCAGAATTTTGCAAGCTCGTTTATCAGGCACACAAGCTTTTTCTTAACGAGGTGCATTGCCTCGGTCATAATAATTATATCGGTATTGTCTCCGACATAGCAGCTTGTTGCTCCGAGGTGAATAATCGGTTTTGCTTTCGGGCATTGCACGCCGTAAGCGTATACATGGCTCATTACGTCGTGGCGGACTTCCTTTTCGCGTGCTTTTGCCACATCGTAGTTTATATCGTCCGCATGTGCCTTAAGCTCTTCGATTTGCTCGTCCGTTATCGGAAGTCCGAGCTCCTTTTCGCTTTCGGCAAGCGCTATCCAAAGCTTGCGCCATGTGCTGAATTTTTTATCCGGTGAAAAGATATATTGCATTTCCTTTGAAGCATATCTTGTATTCAGCGGATTTTCATATATATCGGTAGGCATATTTTATTCTCCCTTAAATTTAACAGGTTATTTTGTAAGTCCGAGACGCTTGAATACTTCCTCGTACGCTTCCTCAACATTTCCGAGATCACGGCGGAAACGGTCTTTATCAAGCTTTTCGTGTGTTTTAGCATCCCACAGACGGCAGGTATCCGGCGATATTTCGTCAGCGAGTATAATTTTGCCGTCGGGGGTACGGCCGAATTCTATTTTGAAATCAACGAGCTCAATATTAATTGTCTTGAAATATTCAATCAAAATCTCATTGACTTTAAAAGTCATGTCCGCAATTGTATCAAGCTCTTCACAGGTTGCAAGTCCCAAAGCCATTGCGTGATAATCGTTTATAAGAGGATCTCCGAGAGCGTCATCTTTGTAACAAAATTCCAAAACGGTTGTTTTAAGCGGTGTACCTTCTTCAACACCGAGGCGTTTTGAAAAGCTGCCTGCGGCAATGTTCCTCACTATGACCTCGAGCGGAACAATGGAAACCTTTTTAACCAATGTTTCTCTGTCGGATAATTCTTTTACAAAGTGAGTGGGAATGCCCTTTTTTTCCATAACGGTCATAAGGAAGTTGGACATTTTGTTGTTTACAACGCCTTTGCCCGCAATTTGTCCTTTTTTAAGACCGTTAAAAGCTGTTGCGTCATCCTTGTAATCTACGATATACAAATTTTCGTCATCGGTTTTGTATACCTTTTTTGCCTTGCCTTCATACAGCAGTTCTCTTTTTTCCATCAGAAAATCCTCCTTGAATAGGTATATTTAGTTGGCGGTATATAAAAAGTACACCGCCGAGGGGATAGGAAAAAATGTTTCGGAACGCTCAAACCAAACCGGATGGTGTACGTGGGTATTCCGAACTTTTTTTTACACCCCCAAATTTTAAAGACAAATATATTATATTATAATTTGGAAATAAAATCAATATGTAATTGTGCTGTTTTTTGAGCAAAAGAATAAAAAAATATCAATCGTTTATACTAAAAAAGCAATATATTAACTGCGGCGGGCAGATAAAATACTTTTTTAAAGGACTGGAGAGGCGAAAATGAACCAATCGTGCAATTTGCTTAATAAAATTTACCATAATGCCAAAACAGGTGCGGAAACCATTAACGTATTGCTTTTAAAAATGCGGTCGGAGGATTTTAAAATACTGCTGCTTGCACAAAAAGAAAAATATCTGAAAATCGCAAATGAAGCGGCAGAGCTTTTGGCAGGTTACCGCACCTTGCCGACCGATGTCGGATTTGCCGCAAAAATCGGACTTTGGACAGCTATGGAGATGAATACCTCCGGCAGGGCGGACAGAGCGGCGGAAACAATAATAGACGCTTGCACTTCGGGAATAATTGAGATTGCAAAGCTTTTAAATTCCGGGAGCTTTGATGCAAAAACAAAGGATTTGGCGGAGAGACTTGTCGATACGGAACAGAAAAGTATGTATTTTGCTCAAAGCTTTTTGTAAAAAAATTGAGAAAATCATGAGTTTTATTTTTAATATTAGGCAAATATTGTTATTTACAATTTGAGCAAAATGTAGTATAATATAACCATAATATATACGAAAGGATGTAATATTATGGAAATATCAATTACAAAAACGACTTCGCCGAAGCAAAAGCCTGCTGACGAATCAAAGCTGGGCTTCGGCAATTATTATACCGATCACATGTTCATAATGAACTATGATGACGGCGAAGGCTGGCATAATGCCAGAATAGTGCCTTATGCTCCTATTCCTTTGGATCCTGCCGCTATGTGTCTGCATTACGGACAGGAGGTCTTTGAGGGAATGAAAGCCTATAAAACAGCGGACGGCGGCATTCAGCTGTTCAGACCTGAGAAGAACATGGCTCGTTTGAATGTTTCCAATGAGAGACTTTGTATTCCTCTCATAGACGAAGCGTTTTGCGTTGAAGCAATTAAAAAATTGGTGGAAATTGACGCTGATTGGATTCCGACTTTGCCGGGAACATCACTTTACATAAGACCGTTTATTTTTGCGGTTGATCCGCATGTAGGCGTACATCCGGCACATCATCTGATGTTTGTCGTTATTCTTTCGCCGGTCGGCTTGTATTTTACCGACGGCTTAAAACCGGTTGATATATATATTGAACAAAAATATGTCCGTGCGGTAAAGGGCGGAACAGGCTTCACAAAAACCGCAGGAAACTATGCGTCGTCGCTGAAAGCACAGGCAGACGCTGAAAAAATCGGTTATTCTCAGGTTCTTTGGCTGGACGGTGTGGAAAGAAAATACATTGAGGAAGTCGGCGCAATGAATATATTCTTTGTAATCGGCGATGAGGTTGTAACTCCGGAACTTTCGGGAAGTATTTTGTCGGGTGTTACAAGAATGTCGGTTATTGAGCTTTTGCGCAGCAAGGGATATAAAGTATCGGAAAGAAAAATCTCGGTACAGGAGCTTTACGAAGCGCATGACAAAGGTATTTTGAAGGAATCCTTCGGTACGGGCACTGCTGCGGTAATTTCGCCTATCGGCTCTTTTGAATGGGACGGCAAAAAAATCACTGTTGCCGACGGCGGCATAGGAGAAATCTCGCAAATGCTTTATGATACAATTACCGGAATCCAATGCGGAAGACTTGAAGATAAATTCGGTTGGACGGTAAGAATTAAATAATTGAATATTCAGCATCGGTTGTCGGCCTTCGGCAGCCGATGTTTTTTATGCGGATTGAAATAAATATATATTAAAAATATTGACAAATAATGATTTATATGATAGAATGATTAAGACCCGATGAGGGAGTAGCATACGTTTTTTTAAAAACGCAGTAAGTCAACATACTGACCTAAAAGGTCTGGCTTGCTTTAAAATGCGAGACTCAAGGACTGCTTTTGATGCTTTCTTGAGTTTAGGATAAAAAATGCCGCCGAGTAAGCATTTAAGGTTTACTCGGTTTTTTTTAATTTGTAGGAAATTGCGTAAAACGCAATGACGGAAAATCAAAAATGCTACCTTATTCCTACGCCCGCAGGCGGAGCTTTTATCAAAAGCTTTTTTATTATCTTATTTGTGCAGCAGGAAGACGGAACAGAGCATTATAACGGTTAATTGTATTTTAGCTTTACAATTGACTGAATTATTATGAGAAAAGGGGAAATATTGTGGAATTGAATGCTTTATTTTTTGTAAACAGTATATTGTTGGGTGTGGGCTTGGCGATGGATGCATTTTCCGTGTCATTGGCTAACGGAATGAGCGAGCCGAAAATGCGGAAAGGAAAAATGTGTGCTATTGCGGGCACGTTCGGATTTTTTCAGGCGTTTATGCCCATGACCGGATGGGTCTGTATACATACAATAGTTGAATATTTTAAAATGTTCGAAAAATTTGTGCCGTGGATTGCGCTTATTTTGCTGGTGTATATCGGAGGAAAAATGCTGCTTGAGGGAATAAAAGGCGGCAGTGAGGAAGAAGAAAAACAGAGGATTACTCCGGCGGTGCTCTTTGTTCAGGGAGTGGCAACATCAATTGACGCGCTGTCGGTCGGATTTACAATAGCAAATTATGATTGGATAACCGCATTGCTTGCGGCGGTTATTATTGCGGCAGTCACTTTTTGCATTTCAATGGGCGGACTTTGTGCGGGAAGAAAGGTCGGAACCCGATTTTCGGGCAAAGCCGAAATACTCGGCGGTATCATACTGATTGCAATAGGTTTTGAAATATTTTTTACCGGCATATTTTAAAAGATAAAAAAAAGGAGCTGTTTAAAAAGTCAATCGGCTTTTAAAAACAGTTCCTATTTTCTCTACACCTCTTTTTTCGCCTTTCCTCCGAGAATAATCAGCGCCGCAACGGAAAATACGACTGCGATAAGTGCAACAAGCTGTGAAATTCCGAGAATATTGGGAATTACCCAAAGTATATACTGCGGCTGTCTCATTCCCTCGAGAAAAAATCTTCCTGCGCCGTACCATAGCGAATAGAAGAAAAAGACCTGACCGTCCGCTTTCTTTTTGTCACGGAACAAAAGAACAAGCACAAATCCTGCCAAATTCCAAAGCGATTCGTATAAAAACAGAGGATGTACTCCTGCGGCTCCGTTTATGGTCATTCGCCAGGGCAGGGTGGTAATATCGCCGTAAACCTCGGCGTTGACAAAGTTACCCCAACGCCCCACTATCTGACCGATTAAAAGCCCCGGAACAAATACATCAAATACTTTAAGCGGTTTTAGCTTGTGGCGCAGGCTGTACACAAGCGCAGTGCCTACAGCTCCGATAAGCGAGCCGTATATTGCGATACCGCCGTTCCATATTTTGAATATATTCCAAAAGTTTCCGTCAAGAGATTCCGGGTCAAAAGCGACATAGTAAATCCGTGCGCATATAAGTCCGAAGATAAGTCCCCAAAACGATATGTCAAAAACCGTATCTTTTGATACGCCGCGTTTTTCGCAGGTGTTATATACAAACAAAAGTCCGAGCAGAAATCCCGAAAGCAATATAAGTGCGTACCAATATATATCCTTGCCCAGAATATTGAAAGCTACGCGATTTATTTCAAGTGAAATTCCAAAGCCCGGAAAAGCTATGGTATGGGTCATGAAAAACACACCTTTCTTAAAGATTTTTCATTGTGAGTGATATACGTTTTTTTGCGGTATCCACCGAAAGTACCTTTACCTTGACGACATCTCCGACCGAAAGTGCTTCAAGCGGATGCTTTATATATCTGTCGCATATCTGCGAAATGTGTACCAAACCGTCCTGGTGAACTCCTATATCAACAAAAGCTCCGAAATCGATTACGTTTCTTACAGTTCCCGTTAATATCATATCCGGCTTCAAGTCGTTTATATCCATGATGTCACTGCGGAGAACAGGCTGCGGCAGCTCGTCACGCGGGTCTCTGCCCTTTTTCAAAAGACTGTCCGCAATATCTCTTATTGTGGGAACGCCTATTCCGAGTTCATCGGAAAGCTTGTTTATATCTGCATTTTTTATTTTTGTTTTTATATCCGCAATAGCTCCGTCGGCAACGTCCTCTTCGCCATATCCCAAAATGGACAGCAGCTTCTTTGTGGCATCGTAGCTTTCGGGATGGACAGAGGTGTTGTCAAAAATGTTGTCACCGTCGGTAATCCTCAAAAATCCCGCGCATTGTTCAAATGCTTTTTGACCGAGCTTACTTACTTTTAAAAGCTGTTTTCTGTTTTTGAATTTACCGTTTTCTTCGCGGTAGGCGGCAATGTTTTTTGCAACGGTTGAGTTAATTCCCGATACATATGAAAGCAATGAGGGAGACGCGGTATTCAGGTCAACACCGACGCTGTTTACGCAATCCTCAACAACTCCGCCGAGAGCTTCGCCCAGACGTTTTTGATTCATGTCGTGCTGATACTGACCGACGCCGATTGCTTTAGGGTCGATTTTAACAAGCTCCGCAAGCGGATCCTGGAGACGGCGCGCGATTGAAACGGCACTTCTTAGTGCAACGTCATATTCGGGGAACTCTTCGCTTGCAAGCTTTGACGCGGAATAAACAGACGCTCCGGCTTCACTTACTATCATATAGTATACTTTTCTGTCCAGCTCGGATATAAGCTCGGCGGCAATGGCTTCGGTTTCTTTTGAAGCTGTTCCGTTGCCTATGGAAATTAAGCCTACGTTATTTTTTAATATCATTTCTTTTAATATTTTCTTTGCTTTTTCCTTGTCGTGGTGCGGGAGCGTACAGTATACAATTCCGGTGTCAAGGACCTTTCCGGTGTCGTCAACGACGGCTGCTTTACAGCCTGTTCGGTAGCCGGGGTCAAGACCGAGTACTGTCTGACCTTTTATCGGCGGCTGTAAAAGCAGACCGCTCAGGTTTTTTGCAAAAACCTTTATTGCATCCTCCTGGGCGCGGTCGGTAAGCAGATTTCTTATTTCGGTTTCAACCGACGGTGCTATAAGACGCTTATAAGCGTCAACCGCAGCAAGACGTACGTATTCGGTTGACGGGGAGGGATTTTTCGGAGTGACCTCACGAATCAGATATTTTTCCGCAATTTCTTCGTCCATGTCAAGCTTTACGCTTAAAAAGCCTTCCTTTTCTCCGCGGTTTATTGCAAGCACGCGGTGGTTTGCCATTTTTGAACACGGCTCGGAAAAGTCGTAATACATTTCGTATACGCTTTCTTCGTCTTTCGAATTTTTTACCGTGACAGCGGCACGCTTATAAGTGGTTTCGCGGAGTTCTTTTCGATAATCGGCATTATCCGAAATTTGTTCGGCGATTATGTCCATAGCACCTGCAAGTGCGTCATCGGCGGTTTCCACTCCCTTTTCGGAATCAATGAAACCGAGTGCATAGGATTCGGGAGCTTCGGCGGACGGATCCTGAGCAAATAAAAATTCCGCAAGCGGCTCAAGCCCTTTTTCTTTTGCAATTGTGGCACGCGTGCGCCGTTTGGGACGAAACGGTCTGTAAATGTCGTCCAATTCGGTGACGGTTTTTGCTTCGTCAATTGCTTTCTCGATTTCGGGAGTAAGCTTTTCCTGTTCGTTTATCAGACGAAGAATTTCTTCTTTTTTGGCTTCTATGTTTCTTAAATATTCAAGCCGCTCGGAAAATGCGCGAAGAATTTCGTCCGAAAGCTCGCCGGTTACCTCCTTACGGTATCGTGCTATGAACGGAACGGTATTTCCATCGTCCAAAAGCTTAATTGTATTCACAACCTGAAATTCTTTTAAATTCAGCTCTTCAATTAGTGTTTTTGTAATTTTATCCATTGGGTTTCCCTCTCTTTTATGTATACTTATTTTATTATACCTCATTTTTCGGCAGCTGACAAGTTTTTCGACAAAATTTTATTGTAAGAATTTTTACAGTACTTCTTTTTTTACAATTATATATTGGATATATTTCACAAAAGTTACAAATTTGCAAAAAATTTTAATTTTTTTTGAAAAAAACTCTTGTATATTTAATTGAAATAGTGTATAATGGGAGTAAAAGTGAGAGTATGGGAGTAAAATGGTTTAAAAAATCATAAAAATGAAAGGCGGTGCAGGTAAATATGGTATTCTTCGTCGGAGAATATACTCGTCAGCTAGACGAGCGTAACAGGTTTATTTTGCCTGCAAAAGTAAGGGAAAAGCTTTCCCCTACCGTCTATATAACGCGCTCACCATCGGAAAGATGTCTTAATTTGTACACCGAAGAGGAATGGGAGGTTATTGCTCAGAAGGTGCGTGAATTGCCTACCGGTACGGACAGAAACGCTGCAATGTTTCAGCGCCGCCTTTTCGGAAAGGCAATGTCGTGCGAGCCGGACAAGCAGGGCAGAATACCGCTCACGCAGGAGCTTATTGATTTTGCCGGTCTTAAAAAGGATATAATTTTGGTCGGAAGCAATACCAAGCTTGAGATATGGGATTTGGAGAGCTGGGATAAGGTCAACGAATATATTGATGATGACATTGTGCTGGACGGAATAAAGCAGTACAATATCAATATATAACAAAAAAACGGCTTTTGTGAAAGGAGCTGGCAGTCAGACCGTATGGAATTTAAACATATTTCGGTTTTGTTTGAAGAAACCATGGACAAGCTTTCTTTAAAGGACGGCGGTATTTGGATTGACGGAACCTTGGGCGGCGGCGGACATTCTCTCGGAATACTCGAAAGAACAAAGACCGGACGCCTTGTGGGAATAGACCGGGATGCGGAAGCAATTTCCGCCGCAAAAAAAAGACTTGCGGGTTTTGAGGACAGAGTAACCTTTGTAAACAGAAATTTTTCCGATATAAAAGAGATTTTAAAGGATTTGAATATTGACAAAGCGGACGGCGCGGTTTTGGATTTGGGCGTTTCTTCTTATCAGCTTGACAATGCAGAAAGAGGATTCAGCTACATGCACGATTCAAAGCTCGATATGCGTATGGATTCGGGTAATGAATTGGACGCTTACAAGGTTGTCAATGAATATACAAAAGAAGAATTGACCCGGATTTTTTATGACTACGGCGAAGAAAAATGGTCAAAACGAATTGCGGAATTTATAGAAGAAAAAAGAAAGCTAAAGCCTGTGGAAACAACCTTTGAACTGGTTGAAATCATTAAAGCAGCGGTGCCCAAGGCTGCAAGAAGCGATGGCTCGCATCCGGCGAAGAGAGTATTTCAGGCGATAAGAATTGAAGTAAACGGCGAGCTTAAAATACTAAAGCAAGCCGTAGAGGATTTTACCGAGGTTTTAAAGCCGGGCGGAAGACTTGCAATAATCACATTTCATTCGCTCGAAGACAGGATTGTAAAAAATACTTTTAAAGAGCTTGCCGCAGGCTGTATATGCCCGAGAGAATTTCCGGTATGCGTTTGCGGACATAAACCTAAAATAAAAATAATAACGAATAAGCCGGTACTGCCGGGTGCGGAGGAACTTTCGGAAAATTCGCGTTCCAAAAGCGCAAAGCTCAGAGCAGCGGAAAAGCTGTAGAAAAAAATTACGTTTTACGATTGATGATAAAGAAAAAATGAAAGGAGCAATTTTAAGTTGACTTACGGAAATCTTGCGTACAAATATGATAATCTTGCGCAGATTAAAGAAGAGGATGACCTTGCGCGTGATAAAAAAAGAAAAGAAAGCAGAAAGCTTAAAATAAAAGAACAGAGAAAATTGAATTTTTTCATTATTACGGGAATAATATTGCTTTCCATGGCGGCATATTTTATGATTTCAAAAAATGTGCAGATGCATGAAACAAGCGACAAGATAAAACAGCTTCAAAGTGAACTCTCCATGCTTGAATCAAACACGAGCCAGAAAATGTTTGAACTGGAGCAAAGCGTAGACTTGAACTCCGTAGAAGAAATTGCTTCAACAAGACTGAATATGCAAAGACCCGAGAAATACCAGATAGTATACATAAACGTACCGTCGGAGGATGTCGCAAAGGTTACTGCCGATAAAGTCGAGGGAGCGGGAAACAGAGTCGGCAGCATGGCGGAGAATGTTAAAAAGAACTTTCTTGGCATATTTGATTTGGGATTGGAATAGAATTAAAACGGTGAAAGAGTCGTGCCTGATGGCGTGGCTCTTTCTGTAACATTAACGGAATTTGACTAATTTTTGGGAATGGTGTTGAATTATGTCATCTACAATACGAAAAATGCGAAAACGTGAATATGTTATATTTATATTGCTTGTTCTTGCGCTGCTGCTTTTAATATTAAAAATATTTTATTGGCAGGTGGTACGAGGCGATGAGCTGCGCGATAAAGCTATTGCCCAGCAGACCAGCAGAACGGTTGTGAATGC
>CAKSJU010000057.1 GCA_934463455.1 uncultured Clostridia bacterium
TACCGTCGATGATAATCTTCCTTATATTCCAGGATCAGATTATGCACGGAATGAATTTGGGCGGAATTAAGGGATAAGCTTTGATTTTTTTTGGAATTATGATAAGATCCGCGGGCGCGCCCGGATTTTTGAAAAGTTTCATTAAAATATAAAATTGCGGAAAACCCGCATTAATTAAAAACAGAAAGGATGATAATATGAAAAAGAAAATTATATCAATTTTATGTACTGTTTCTATGCTATCCGCATTTTTGCCGATAATAGGAACAGCTGCCGAAACAGAAACGAATTATTATTTGCTTACCGGACAACAATTTTCTGAAACAGATAAAGCTGCTTATCAAGAATGGAATAAGAAAATTTATTCGGATGAAGAATTGAATTATTCACTTGCAGGAAATTCTTTAAGCTATACATGGGATGATTGGGAAAATGCTGTCGGAACTACTGACGGAACAAAAAGTGCTCCTGCAAATAAGCTTACGGACGGGAAAATTTTACAAGCCGGCGGCGGTTATGTCGTTAATACAGTTGGTAAATATATGAAACCGACTGTAATATTTGATTTGGGTGCAAAATATGCCGTAGACAGAGTTGATGTACTTCAAAATAACAATGCGAGTTATAATCTTATGAAAGAAGCAAATGTTTATGTTTCAACCGACGGAACAAACTACGTGCAGGCAGGAAATAAAAAAGTAGATACAACGAAGGATAAAGTTACAGATACTGATACATTTTTAATGAGTTCTGTGAAGTTTGATAAGACAGCGGCGAGGTATGTAAAAATTGAAATGCTTGTAAATTCTCAAAAAATGATTGCTTGTGAAGCTATGATTTTTGGTTATGCAAGCACTCTTACTAAAGTAGAGAGTGCGGTTGAAAAGGCGAATACATATCTTGCAGAAAATTCTGCAAAGTGGTATACAGCCGATTCTGTTACAGCTTTAAAGACGGCTGTCGATGCTTCGGCAGAGCTTACAGAGACAAGCGCACAAGCGGATATTGACGCAGTAATTTCCGGCATAGAGAACGGAATTAACAACCTTGTATCGGTTAATGAAAGACTTGTTGTATCGGGAAATATTATAGCGCTTGATACAGACTATTACAAAGCTCTGACTCCGTCAATAACTCTTAAAAAGGCTGCAAATACTCCGAGTTATTCATGGGATGACAATGCTTTAGCAGAAAACACATTCCTTATCGACGGAAGAGCATCGAGAGATGCAACAAATAATGCCGCACCGACAAATTTGGCTTCGGTCTCGACAACATTTGACCTCGGAACAACAGCGGTTATTGACCGTACGGATGTATTTACGGTTTCCAATGCAACAGCATCGGGACAGAAAAAGACAAAAGAGGCTTCTGTATTCTATTCTATGAACGGAACAGACTGGACAAAGCTGGAAACAAAGGCTGTTGAGGGTGCGAACGAGAGCTTGGCGGCAGGCACCACAATAGCACGGCATACAATATTCACCTTTGCTCCTGTAACAGCTAAATATATAAAGGTTAACTTTGTAAAAGCGGACGGAGCAATGCAGCAATTCTTGTCTGAGGTTATTATCTTCGGAATAGGCAGTGATTTTTCCGCGTTGACATCAAAGATAAGCGAATACAGCGATATTTCGCTTTTGGAAAAATATGCAACTGCCGAAAGCTATAATACTCTTAATACGAAATTAACCGAAGCAAAGGCAATGGTTGACGCACAGACGGCATCGCCGGATGAAATTGCGGCAAAGGCAGCGGAGATTGACGAAGCTTTCAATGCAATTAGCTATAAGGTTTCGGATTACGGCATTTTGTCGAATAACCTTGTTACGACAACAAAAGAAAATCAGGAAAAAGAAAATCCAATAGATGTTGAGGGTGACAAAGATTTGTATGCTCCGTTGGATAATGTTAATGTCGGAATGACATTGCTTAATGAGGATTTAACTCCCAATACAGACATTACAAATGCGCTGTTCGGCGGACATATTTTAGAGGGCGACGGAAAATACGGTCATTTCTATGCTTATGATAATACAAAACCGGCAACAAATACCGTGATTGCCGACGCTACGGAAGAGGTTTACTTTACAGGCACTGACTTATATGAGTGCTACAGAAAGGGAACCAAAACTCCAACGCGTACAATAGATAAGGTTACCGTTTATGTAAGCTCAAACGGAACAGACTTTGAAAAGGTATGCGAAATCAATAACGATTGTAATGAAGATACGGGGGCTACAGACGGAATAATAAACAAAATAGGTGCTAACTTCATGCCGGTTAAGGGCAGATATTTGAAGTTTGTTTTTACAAGCTCACAGTATAAAGCACAGGTTCCGTTTGAACTTGTTATAAAAGGCTTTAAAGACCCGAATGCTCTTCATTATCCGCTTTCATGCGAAGCAACTTATTATATCGTGGGAACAGACGGCGAGACAGTAATTGAAGACGGTATTGCCGGAGCCGACGCAATATGGGTAGGATATAATGTAATCAACAACAGCTCGGAAGATAAAAATTATAACATTTATGCGGCAATTTACAATTCCGAGAATAAGCTTTTGGCAGTTAAGCAAGCCACAGCATCAGAGACAGAAGGTACAGAGCTTGAAGCTACCTTTACAAAGCTTGGCAGTTTGGCGGCAGGCTCGTATATGGTAAGCTATATCTGGGACGGCATGACCCCGATGGCGGCACCGCTGGAAAGATAACATTTAAAAGTATAAACGTATTTTTAAAAAAGGCAGAAGACCTGCGGCGGTTTGAAAAAAAGCTGCCGCGGGTCAATGTCCGATAAATAATAATATTACATTAGGCAGTATTTTTGCGGAAAGGATGGGATTTATGAAGAAGAGGATTGCGGCAGCTGTTTGTGCAATGGCTATGAGCCTGAGTTATACCGGATTTGCAGAGGAAATGACAGACATGCTTTCCGAAAAAGTGATTGAAACAGCAGAAAATGAAAGTAATATAGGAATTAAAATATACAGTAATGAGGATAAAAGAGAAATATTAAGAGAAAAGGTTGAAAATTTTGCGGTGTGTACTCCCGAGGATGTGGCAAGCGAAGCGGAGCTTGAAGCGTATAAAGCCGCACTTTTAAAGGCGCGGGAGGTTTTAAACAATCCGGACGCGCAGGATGCAGAGCTTGAAGAAGCTGCAATTGAATTGGAAAATGCAGTTGAAGGACTTAAATATATAAAAAAAGAAGTTATTTTAACAAATAATAAATTTGCCGACAAAAGTGAGTATTATCCCGATAATGAGATAATAACAACGGCGGCAGGCTATACATATTCGGCAGGCAGCAAATTAAAAGCTGCGGACAGTGCCGCTACAATGCTTTCGGACGGAGAGATAACGAATATTACAAGCGAAACCGAAACTGCCGAAATTGTGTATGATTTGGGAAAGGAATACTATATAACCGGCGCGGATGTTTATTCGAGATACGCAAAAAATCCGATTGCGACGGTTAAAATAAAGGGTTTTGACATAGAGACAAGTACAGACGGTACAGTTTACAATAAAATCGCATATAAAGAGGCGAGCGGAACAAATGCGGATTTACGCACGGACAGTCATATACCGGCGGTTTTTGCGCGGTATGTAAAAATCAGAGTGTATAAATCGGATGACGCAAAAAACTATATTCTCAGAGAAATTGTTATAAAGGGTATTGAAAGCGGTTTTTCAAAGGATGAGCTTTATAATACCATAGCGGCATGCTACGATGTGAGCAGTTTAAGATGTACACCGGAGAGCTACAGTGCTTTTAAAGCAGCTTTTGAAGAGGCGGAGGCAATATACTGGGACGAAACAATTACCGATAAAAGAATTACAAGCGCGAAAAATAAGCTTTTGCAGGCATATAACAATCTGGAATATACGAGCAAGACGGCAATCCTGAGCGGAAATGCAACCGGAACGGCTGACCTTGCACATTATTCCGCATACAGCCGTGACACGCTCTCGGATATTAAATATTGGTACGGTGAAGACAGTGACGAAAATGTAAACAACAGCGACCCGAATTGCACAAAGCTGCTCCAGGGAGAATGTGCAATAGCCTCACAGAGCGGAAAGGTTGTTGAAGGAAGCTGGGGCGGCGCAAAAAACAGTATAGTCATAATATTTGATTTGGGCGAAAACTGCTTTATAAACGGCGTCGATTTATGGGAATGGTACAGGAAAACAGCGCATATAGGCACTGTTAAAATAGAAGCAAGTACCGACAATGTGAATTATAAGCAGGTGAGTGAAAAACAAAGTGACTGCACATATGATTCGGATGGCTGCTCGTATGTATTTGAACAGGACTTTGAAGCGGAAGCTTGCAGATACCTTCGCATTACCGTGACTCGTGCGCTTAATAAGAGCATGATTAACGAGATTGTTGTAAAAGGCTATAAAAACAAAAGTGAAAGCGCGGTGCCGTATCTTTTCGGATGCTTTGATTATAAAAATGCCGGCGGTGAAAGAGTGCGCGAAGCGGACGGCGGAATAATAAAAGTATCGGGCAATACGATAAAAAATAACTCGGATAAGGTTAATCCGTCGGTTGTTACGGTTGCATATGACGAAAAAAACACTCTTATTGCGTGGGATTTTACAAATGTGAGCGGAGGCGAATTTGAAAATACTTTGGATTTGGGCGGAAAAACAAACGTGAGAATTTACACCTTTGTCGTAGATTCTTTGGGCGGCGGTATTCCCCTTTCGGAGATTAAGCCGTTCGGAAAAATATAAAGGAGGTTGGCATTAATGAAGAAAAAACTGATAATTACAGCTGTGTTGGCTTCTTTATGTACAAGTGCGGCATATGCAAATATTGAAAAAGCAGAATTTTCCGGAGGCAGACTGACAATATCGGGAAGTACGCAAGACGCGGCTGCTTTACCGAATACGGTTACGGTAAGACTTTTCAAGCCGGAAAAAAGTGCGGAGGATGCAGATTATAAAAATAATCTGCAAATTATAGATTACGTTCAAACCAATGCGGGAAAATATAATATTTCATATACTCCGGTTAATTACGAAAACGGAAATTACAAGCTTTATATAACCGACTCCGAAGGAAATACCGATGTGAAATATGTAATGCTTTTGCAGGACGGCGAGGCGCAGAGCCTTTTAAATGATTTAAATTCGGCAGGTACTGCGGAGCAGATGAAAACAGTTTTTGCCAATTATCCGTATTTTTTAAAGGGTGTCGGAACGATAGATGAAATTAAAGCGGCATATCCCCAAAAGGATTTGGAAAGCGCAATATCCGAAAAAATTAAAGGAATGACCTTTCAAAACGCGGATGAAGCACTTGATGAAGCTATAAAAGCCGCAGTTGTTTCGGCATTGGAATTTGCGGAGTCCGAATCGGATATTTCATCGCTGTTGGAAAAATATAAAGACGAATTGGGCTTTGCACAAAGCGGTATATATAAAGAGCTTTATCTTCCGAATAAAACAAAGGAAGAGAAAAAGCTTTTAAATAAAGGCTTTGGAAGCTTCAAAGAATTTGTAAGTTATTTTAACGATACGGTGATTTTGGATAATATTAATGATGTAGAAATTACCAAAAATTACAATGACGTTATGAAAGTTATAAACGCTTCGGGCGAATGGCTTTCGGGCATAAACCGCAGCGGCTATGACGCACTTTCGGATAATGTGAAAAAGGTTTATGTTCAAAAACAGGTTGCGGAAAAAAGACCGTATGCGGATACTGCGGCTTTGGTAACCTCTTTCAATACCGCTGTTGCGGCAGCACCGTTATATTCGGATAATTCCGGCGGAACAAGCACCGGCGGCGGTGGAGGAAACGGCGGCGGAGGCGGCGGAAGCTCATCTTCCTCATCTTCGGGAAATACTTCTATGGTAAGCATACAGCAGGATGTTCAAAAGCCGGTATTCGGCGATTTGGAAAGCGTTAAATGGGCAGAGGACAGTATTTTGGAGCTTTACAAAAAAGGAATTGTTTCCGGAATTGACAGTGAGAATTTTAATCCGAACGGACTCGTTACAAGAGAGCAATTCGCAAAGATGATTGTTACGGCATTTGGATTATATAACGAAAATGCGGCTTGCAGCTTTGATGATGTTGCGGACGGAGTATGGTATAAATCGTTTGTTGCATCGGCAGTTGAAGCGGGAGCGGTACACGGAATAAGCGACAGAATTTTCGGCAGCGGACAAAATATTACTCGTGAGGATATGGCGGTAATAGCATACAGAGCAGCAGTAAAAAGCGGAAAAAGCTTTTTGGAAAGCGATGAGCTTTTTGCCGATGACGAAGCAATTTCCGATTATGCTAAAGACGCTGTCAATGCTCTTCGTGCAAGCGGAATAATGAGCGGCAAAGGAAACGGCAGGTTTGAGCCGAAAGCATTTGCGACAAGAGCCGAGGCGGCAAAGATGATACATACACTTATAAGCAAATAAAAGGGAGCGGAAAATAGCATGAAAAGAAAAATATCATTTTTACTGGCATTGATTTTACTTGCCTGCACTATCAATTTGCCGGTATCGGCAAAGATAGAAAGCCGGGATAAATATGACATTCTTTGCGCATTCGGATTTTTTGATGCGGATGTTAATTATTCGGAAAATGCTCCGGTTACGCGCGGAGAAATTGCGGCGGCTTTGGTAAATTCTCTGCCGCAGGATAAAATATTGCCGTATGAAAACGGCAGCACAGGATTTGATGATGTGACCGCCGATGACGCAGATTATGCGAAAATTGCATACAATGCCAAAATATTCGGCATTATGGGAAATGAAACCAAATTCGGGGCATACGAAAAAGCGACTTCGTACGACGCGGCATTTATGATTTTGAATATGCTCGGCTACGGAGGAATGGTTTCGGACAGTCTTTCCTATGCGGCGGAAGCGGGACTTACAAAAGGCATGCAGGTATCTGCCGAATTTAATATGGGACAGCTTGTGACAATGCTTTATAATGCGCTGGAGACGCGTGTAATGAAGTTTGGAATATCGGGTGGAATTAAGGTTGCGGAGCGCACTGACGGAACATATCTTTCCGAGATTTTAAAAGGCGGCAAGGGAAGAGGAGTTGTAACGGCAGAAACATATGCGGCTGTCGGAGGAGATGAGCCGACATATGAAGATGCGGTAAAAATCGGCGGCGTGCGTTATTTGACTTCATCAAAGAAACAAACAGATTTTATAGGTCAGAAAACAGATTATTTTTACAGAGAAAACGAAGATAAAGAAAAAGTTTTGGTTTATATAAAGACATATGACGAGTCGAGTGTGATGGAAATAGATGCCGACAGTATAGATAATTATTCGGCGCTTGAATATTCTTACCGCACGGGAGCAAATCTTGAAAAAAACAAAACAGCTTCAATACCGGTATCCGCGGATATAATTTATAACGGAAAAGCAATCGGAGCGGGATTTGACAAATATGTCCCCGATAACGGATATGTGCGCCTTATAGATAACAATTCGGACGGTAAATATGAAGTTGTTGTCATAAAAGATTATACAACGGTTGCGGTAGGCAAAATAAATAAAGAAGAGCGCACTTTTTCGGATGTTTACGACAGCTCAAAATCGTATACGGTGGATTTATATGCACCCGAAAGCACCTACGATATTCGCTCGGCAGATGGTGAAACAAAATTATTTACCGATATTTTTGTAGATAATGTAATATTTGTTGCACAAAGTGAAGATAAAGAGCTTACCTCGATTATAATTTCGAATGCAAGCGTTCGCGGAAGCGTGGATCGTTATTCGGAAAAGGAAATAGGGATAAACGGGAAAGTTTATGAGCCGACAAAAGAATTTTATCAAAATGTTCAGGTTTCGGTTTATTCGTACGGGGTTTTCTATCTTGACCCAAAGGGACGAGTAGGAGCGTATAAATCGAGTCTGTCCGCCGATTCCCATATGGGATATATGATAAAAGCGGTAAAGGCGGACGAGTCTGAGGACGCGGAAAACGAAAACCCGCTTTTGTTTAAGATATATACCGACAGCGGAACAATGGAAAGATTGTACAGTGCAAAAACGATGTACTATATTAATTCCAATGAAATAAACGTAAGCGGAACTCTTCCGCCGAAGGTGAAGATTGATCAAAATACAATAGACACTTTTTTGAGCGATTTAAATTCGGCAAAGGATTCCTCTCTCGGCGGCGGCTGGGTTGTTTCGTATAAGCAGAATGCAAAAGGCAGAATCACGGAGCTTGAAATTGCCGCAAAGTACAACAATAATATCGATATTTACGAAAAATTAAATGCCGGCACAAGACTGAGACAGATTGTGCCGCTTAAAGATAATATAATCCACCATACCGGACTTTTCCAGCTGGATTGCAGAATAGGACCCGATACAAAGGTATTCAGCATACCGGGAGATATTTCGAACGAAAATAAATTTGAATGTTATACCGGCGTTACAAATTGCTTTGCATGGAACAAGTCTTACACGATTTCAGCATTTTCAAAGCAGAAAAACGGAGATTATGCGGACGTGGTTTTGGGATATTTGGGCGGCGGCAGCGGAAATGCAGATGATAAAAACGTATTTGTTGTCGAGTCGGTGTCGAACGGCTTAAATGAGGACGACATAACAATAAAGACCATTAAAGGTATTTGGGGAACAACGAGAAGTGAGTTTAAGCTCACCGAGGAATCGAGCGAAATAGATATAGAAAGCGGCGATATTCTACAGTTGGAATTTGACGATTTCGGCAATGCAAGAATAAGCGGAGAAGAAAAGGGAATAATTTTTG
Source organism: uncultured Clostridia bacterium (assembly GCA_934463455.1). Classification (GTDB taxonomy): domain Bacteria; phylum Bacillota; class Clostridia; order UBA1381; family UBA1381; genus CAKSQL01. The sequence continues at coordinate 8,771 of CAKSJU010000057.1, forward strand.
ACAAATCAAAAGCAAATCCGGCAAAAGTCGGTACAGACAGAGCGATTTTCTGCAGCTTTTACGGATATGTATACGATTTGAGCGGTACTGTATTGCGTGCGTCGGTAGATAAGCCGGAGAATGTAACGCAGGTCGAGCAGATAACAAAAATGTGGGCGGACAGATTTATCGGAGTGTACAAATACAATTCAAAGAACGGTAAGATTGAAAACGCTTCGTATTCCGACGTAATAAGCTATAAGGATAACAGCGTGAATTATTCAAAAATATTTGCATGGTTCAGATATTCCGACCATCAGATAATGGTAATATACGATTGATTGTGAAAATTTTCGGAAAGGAGATACGGTAATGAAGAAAAAAATAATATCGATTATCCTCACGGTTTCGGCGATTTGTGCCGTGTGCATGCCAATACATGCTTCAACGGAAACGGCACTTTATGCAAACGGAGTGCGTGCGGAGGAAAATATTAATATACTTGAGATTGACGGAAATGTATTTGTTCCTATAAGACCGATATGGAATACGGCGGGGTATAAGCTTGTTTGGGATAACATGCGAAAAAGAATTGTTACGACAACCGCAATCGGCAAGCTGACAATTCAAATAGGTTCAAATCTGGTAAGCGTAAATCCCGACAAGTATGAGCCGAAGCTTATATCGGCATATCCGAGAATTTATGAGGGTCAGACCATGATACCGATAGATTTTGCCGCGGAGTGCGTCGGGGCGTCAATTCAATATTCAAAAGCTAATAATGCGGTTATGATTATATCTGAATAAAAAGGAGCGGTAGACATGTACAAAAAAATTATAGCAATTATTCTTTCATTAGCATCTGTTGCCGCTTCTCTGCCGGTTTTTGCGGCAGATGAACAAAACGAAAAGCTTTATTGCTTTTCGGATAACAAATGGACCACTGAGGGCAGCGAAAGCGACGCCGCAATATATGCCGAAAATGGCATAGAGCTGGAAAATTATACAACCGGTGCGGAATATTCATGGCTTTCGGGGTGTGACAGCGGCATTTTGGCAACCGACCCGGATTGCAAAAAGCTGACCGACGGAAAACTTGATATGAACAGCGGAAACTATGTTATAAATTCGGAATGGAGAAAAAAAGGCTCGGGAACGGCGCGTTTTGACCTTAAAAATACTTATTGGATAAGCCGCGTTGACGCATGGTCATATACAACGAGCACCTCACAGGTCGGAGAGGTTACGGTAAAGGTCGGAGAGGATTTAAACAGCCTTAAAGAGCTTCCGAAAACCAAAGCACAAGTTCCGTCTGCGGAAGAGCTTGCCGAAAACGGCAATTCGTTTTTATCTTATGCGGGAGTGAATTTTAATGCGGTTAAAGCAAGATATGTTGAGATAACATATACTACAGACTCAAGCGCAAGTAAATTAATCGCTGCCGAAGCGGCAATTTTCGGTTATCTTGAAAAACCGAAGACCGGTGCTGCGGCTATAGAAGAAAAGCCGGAAACGGAGGAACGGGAAATCTTTGCGGCGGAAGAGCCGGAAATAAATGAGCATAACGCATATATAGCCGATTTGGGCGAGGTATATGAGGTCACAAAAACGAGCGTGACTCAATATAATTCCAGCGTGAACGGATTAAAGGATTATGAAGTCTGGCTTTCTTCCGACGGCAGAAACTATATGTATATCGGAAGCGGCGAGCCTGAAAACACATTGAATTATGAAATTAATTCAACGGAGTATAAAATAACTCAGAAAATGTATGCGCGATATGTTAAATTTGTAATGAATAAGCTTGATGCGCGCGACGGAGTAATGATTGAAAATGTAAAGGTGTTCGGACGCGACGGAAAAGAACAGGAGCGTATAGATAAAAATGCCGAATATTCTTACTATATTCAGCATCCTTACCAAACAGCGGACGACATAAGAGTGGCGGACAGAGATTGCAAAAAGCTGACCGACGGCGATAAGGAAAACACGATTGAGACAAAAGAAGCTTGGGCAACGGTTGTTTTTGATTTGAAAAAAGCATATCAAATCGGCGATGTCAACATTTATTCGCTTGCAAATGACGCTTCGTTTATGGAGGGCTGCGAGATAAGATACTCGCTTGACGGAAGCAAATATTTTACATATACGTATTATGTAAATCAAAACGAGAAAAACGGCGGAATTGTAAAAAGCACTTTTTCGGGAATGCCGGGGCGGAACGCACGTTATCTTAAAATTATAATGCAAAGCTCAAAAAAAAGCATAGCGATAAGCGAAATCGAGATAAACGGCTATGATGTGGAAATGCCGCGCTCAAACAGCTTAAAGCAGGTACCGCTCAGAGTTGAAATGAAGAATTATCTTTTGGCATATCTCGATTGGTCAACATACAATAACGATAATGTAAGCAAATATGCACTGTATGTTGAAAAAAATCCGTTTACGGATACATCAAGGCTGAAGGCGGACGCTGTTTTTGAAAGATTTGACGACGCATTTATATATAAGTATAAATCAAGAACAAATCTTGAGCCGGAAACCACATATTATTTTGCCGTTACACCTTTCGATGATATGGGAAACGAGCTGAAAGAGGTAACACCGGTCAAGGTGACAACATGCGGAGTTCTCGGAACAAAGGTTAAGGATATATTTAATATTGTAGACCATCCGGGTCGAGGCGGAGGCGGAACAAAAGGCTGGGGCAGCTACCTGGACTCAAACGTTAAGGAAGCGGTCAGACTTTTGGACGAAATGGGCGCGAGCAACAAGACGCGTATGTGGCAGCTGGACAGCAAGATGAAATATTACTGTGATGTGGGCATTGCACCGCTTTTAACCAATATAAAAACCGATTCGGTGCAGTACGGAAATTATATGTACTCAAACGGAAACGAATCGGATTTGCAAAAGGCGGATGTAAATGAATTTCTTGCCACAATGAAGAAAACATATAAGGATTTGAAAAACAACGATAAGCGAAATATGCTTGTCGATCCCGCACTCGGCGGAACGGAAAAAGGCTCTTTGGAATGGCTGGATGATTTGTACAAGGCAGGCAACGGCGTGGAAACACGAGAAGCGTTTGAAGCACTGGATGTACATTTGTACACAAAATTCGGAGACCCGACTTATCCGGGACTTCCGACGGTATCACCGGAAATGCTTTATCAAAAGCTTGATTTGCTGCGGGATGTTATGAAAAAGTACGGCGACGGAGATAAGCCGATTATTTCGACCGAGGTCGGTTATCAGACCTCCGAGGTAAACGGATATTCGGGAAAAAGAGACTATGAAGAACAAAGGGATTACGTAGTTCGCCTTTATATGATTTTGCTTGCAAAGGATGTAAAGGAGGCATGGTATTATTGTTTCCAGGATTATGGCTATGATGAAACCAATTACGAAAACCATTGGGGCTTGATTGATTATTTCTGTGTTCCGAAACCGTCTTATTACGGATATTATAATATGTATCAGCAGATGAGAAATACCGAGCTTATCGGGAGCACTGCGGGACTTTCAAATCCGTACTACGGCTATGACTTTTACGATGAAACCAAAAACGGAATTATTTCGGTTGTTTGGGCAGCGGACGGACAGAGTAAAACAATGTCCTTTAATACCCTTTCGGGAAAAGATGAAAATATAGAGGTCATAGGCTGTGACGGAAGCTTTTCAAGACTTGATACCGTGGGCGGCAAAGGCTCTGTTACAATAGGCAGAGGTCCTGTGTACATTTACTCGGAAAAAGGAATTAAAGCAAATTCAATAAATGTTGCATTTGCGGCAGACAGTATATCAAAAGATACATCGAGAGGAAGAAGCGTAGACTTCACACTTTTGAGAAAAGAACTCGGAAAGGGACATTCGGGACGTGTTGAAACGGAAAATCTGCCGAGCGGATGGAGTGTTTCGGGCGATACGGAATTTTCGGCGGATGCAGAGTCTGTTAATGTCAGAGTTAATGTGCCGGAGGATGCGAAAGAACAGGAGGAGAATTTTGTATTAAAGGTTATTCTCGACAACGGAGTGTTTGTACCTATTAATGTAAAGGTAAACGTTAAATCGTCGATTGAGATAAAAATGCTTCCGGAGCCTGTAGAGTTCGGAAAATGGGATAATTGGAAAATCGCGGTTTATTGTAAGAATGTTGTCGATACTCCGGTTTCGGCAGACTTTGGTGTTATTAATTCGGAGGGAATTAATATAACAACGCTGGATACTCAGCATATTGAAAATCTTATGCCGGGCGAAACGGTCAAGCTTTATCTTGACATAAGCGAGCCGCCGAAAAAGTATAAGGCGGCAGGCACGTTTGCGATTGATGTGAACGGACAGCGTAAAATCTTTGACAGGAATTTGAACTTCTCGGCATGTGTAAACGACGGAATTACTCCGGTTATTGACGGCGTAATATCGCCGGGAGAATGGGATAATTGTCAGGTGATTGAAAACGAGCCGTACGGACCGAGCAAAACGTGGACCGGACCGGAGGATTCATCCTTTAAAGTCTACAGAAAATGGGATGACCAAAATTTCTACATGGCGGTAGATGTAACCGATGATATGCAAAGTCAGCCGTTTAACGGTATTACAATCTGGCAGGGCGACTGTGTACAGGTTGCGCTTGACCCGGCAAGAAAAGAGGGCGTCGGAATTTCTACGGTCGATTATTTCGAATTCGGGCTTGCGATGAGCGATGAGAAAAAAGAGCTTATGACATATGTATGGTATGCCGACATTGTAATTAAGAAGGACAGACCGGTTGCTTCGTATACCGGAAAGGTACAGCGTACAGAGGATAATCATACGATTTATGAAATTGCCATACCGTGGCAATATCTCGGATGCACAGGAATAGGCGAAAACGATTGTATAGGTTTTTCGATTGCGTATATGGATAAAGATAAGGCAGAAAAGAGAGAAGACAGACTTAACTACATGCAGGGAATTAATTCCACAAAGGACGC